>NZ_BAABJZ010000012.1:0-114881 GCF_039543565.1 Ferrimonas pelagia
GCTTGTTTGTTTTCATGCCATCAGATTGACGGTATTGCGAGATCGTTCAAGCCTAAATTGAGCAAAATTTGTCGATCATCAATCGATCGCTGATCTCGCTGTCAACAGCGCGCGGGTGAACGGTTACTTATGCCGGACGGTGTAAGTTCATCATGAAATACGAGCAAGGTTTATGGATCTTCCTCAAATACCTTGGCACTCCCTTGACGAACAATGAGGCTGAACGATGCCTGCGCGGCAGCGTTATCATGCGAAAAATCTGCTTTGGCACGACATCCGATCAAGGTGAGAAATTTCGGTCACGATTGCTGTCATTAGTGGAAACCCGCAAGAAGCGGGGCCTCTTGCCGATGAAGACCGTTAGCCAAATCATCTCTGCTGTGATGTCACAGCAGCCGTACCCTGATGTCTTCGGATTGGCTTCTGCATAGCGCGTCAACTCCACTCTGGTGAACGGTTACGCCAGCGCGACTAGGAATTGGGGTGCCCCACAGAAAGCAGCACGCCGCAGGTGTCCACCTAAGCCGTGCGCCAACACATCAACAAACCCACCATCGACTGTGTCACTTTTCTTATGTTCCCGTGAAGCTTTAATGAATTGCGCGCCAGCCCCCTTTTCATTAAATCGACATCCTATAGTATTGTTTTTGTAATAAAAACGAGACATTAGCGCGCTAAGGAGCTGCCCATGAATGCCATCAAACCTGTTGTATCCCTTGTTACCCTGCTGGTGCTGGGCGGCTGTGCCAGTGCGGTGAAACCTGAGGCGGGGTTTACCTTCGATAAGGCGAACTATCAGGCGGAAGTGGCGGTGATAATGGATGCCAGTGCGTCGACGCAGACCCTGCAGCGTTATGCCCGGCAGCAGGCTCGGGTGGCGGGCAATTACATGAATTGCGACGGCATGTATGTGGATGCCGCGTTTGACACTCAGGGCCTGCCGCAACGGTTGGATGACGGTCGGCAGCGCTTGACCATGCAGGTGCGCTGCGGCCAGTAGCGGTCTGCTCTTTTTGAGCAGAAACAGAAAAGCCCTCCGCCGGTTGGTATCAACGGGGAGGGCTTTGCCGGTTTTAGGGTTCACGTCCGTGTGATCCTCCTAAAACGCTGAACCCGAAACGTCCCTATCTCATTTCGCTGTGTCGATGATCAGCGCAGATCATCCCATTTCTTGTACGGTCCCATTTGCTCACCGTCACGGGTAATGCCGTGGGCTTCCGCACCGTCGGACAGGATCTTATTGTCCGCATCCTGCTTGGTTAGGGTAAAGCTGTCGTACACCTCACCCACCGGGTTCTGCGAGCTGAAGCTCATGGTGTCGCCATCGATGTCGATGATGGTGAAGATGGGCGATTGGTTGCCGTAACGAGACAAGGTATAGCGGCCATCGGTTTGATCGCTGTAACGGTCCCAGCCCTCTTTTTTGGTGTTACCGGCTTTGGTTGAGCTGGCGGTCACCACGAATACGGTATCGACTTTGTGGTCTTCACCGACGTTGTAGCGGCGGTTGTCGTAGTCGCTGGAACGGGCGCGCTGGTAGGTGTGGCGGTGGCCAGTGATCACCAGATCCACGTCGTTAGCTTCCAGGGTTTCCAGCAATTGCACGCGGCGCTCGGCGGCGGCCCAGTGCTCATTGCCGCCGATAAAGGAGAACAGCGGGTGGTGCATGGTGACGACCCGCCATTTGGCGTCGGAGGCTTTGAGCTGCTTGTCGAGCCAGGCCATCTGGCCTTCAAAGTCGACGCCGTTGGAGTCGATGGCGAAGATATGCAGCTGCTCGTTGTAGCGTACGTCGTAGGCGGTGCCCGCCAGATCGTCGTGCAGATCGTTGTTGGTTGGCAGGCGGAACTGAGCATTCCACCACGGGGTAACGATCTTCTCGGCAGCAAACAGCTTGCCGGTTTCCTGGCGCGCTTCGCCGCGACGGCTGGAGAAGTTGATGTAGTCGTGGTTGCCCGGCACCATCAGGTTCGGCACCATGCGGTAGCTGCGGCCACCGGCCTCAAACCATTCGGCCCACTCCATGTCGTACTCGGCGGTGTTCACCAGATCGCCGCCGTGCATGTAGAACTGGGCATGCGGCGCAGCCTTGTAGGCGGCGGCGACGGTGCGGGAGATGTGGGAGCGAATGCTGGTCTGGGCGTCACCGAAGAAGACGAACTGGATCGGGCCTTCCGCCGGGGCGGTCTTGAGCTGGTACCAGGCGCTCCAGTGGCCGCGAGCGCCGCGTACCCGGTAGGCGTACAGCGTATCTGGCTTGAGATCGTCAAAAGTCACCTGATGATGGATCACTGGCTCCAACCCTTGGTTTTCGACGAAATGAATGGTGCCGTCGTTGGGGGATTCCATCTGATCTAGGAGCAGCAGTTGGCTGTCAGCCTTCTTGGCTTGCGCGCCAAGATCAAAGCGCACGTCTGGGCTGGCTTCGACGATCTCGGCAATGGCTACGCCTACGGTCTGGGCGGTACGCCAGCTGACGGAGAAGCTGGTGGTGGGCTCCTCGGTCACGGTAGCGACGATGCGATCCGGCCATTTCGTTGGCGCTTGCCACGGCGGCTGAGCGGCGTGGTTAGGGTGGGCGGCCAGCTGGCCCACTAACAACAGAGAAGCGGCCAGAGACGCGGCCAGCTTGGACAGGTTTTGCAGGGTCGTTTTCATTCTTTTCTCTTTATACTCTTTGACTTACTGCAGGTCGTAAGCGTTGGAATAGGGGGCGGTGTTGTCGAACAGGCGCAGATCGCCAAAGCTCGCTTCGCCATTGATCAGGGTCTTGCGGCCGTCCTCACCTTTCTCTAGGGAGAAGGCGTCGTAGACGGTGCCGATGGCCGTGTAGGCCTTGTATTCGATGCGCTCGCCATCGATGGCGATGTGCTGGAACATGGGGGTGTTGTCGGCATAGCGTTCCAGTCGCGGCCCCTGTTGGCCGTCGCCGTTGTCGCCGTGGTAGAACACCGTTGGGGTCTCATCCGGGAACACGCTGTTTTTGGCGCCGGCGGCGGAGATGGCATAAACGGTCTTTACCGACTGGGGCTCGCCGGTCAGGGTGCGGGCCATGTGGTCTTCATCCCAATGGGCGGAGCCGCGGAGGTAGGTGTGGATATGGCCGGTCAGCACCAAGTCCACTTCGTGCTTGTCGATCACCGCACCGAGTGCTGCTTTGCGACGCAGATCCGTCTTATTGCGGGCCAGGTGGTCCGGCACAAAATAGGGGTGATGCATGGTCACCAGCTTCCAGGTGGCGTTGCTTTCGGCCAAGGCCTGATCCAACCAAGCAGCAGTGTCCTCGAAGTGTTTGCGGGCGGAGTCCACCACAAACACGTGCAGGCGATCGCCGTAGTTCAACTGATAGTTGGACTCGTGCAGTGTTTCGGGTAGCGCTTGCTCCACCGGCAGGGTGAACTGGGGACGCCACATGGGGGTGGGGACGCGCTGACGTTTCCCTTCAGGTGAGACTACCGTGATGTTCTCGTGGTTGCCGCGCACCGGCACGGAGGGAATAACAGAGTGAATAAAACTGCCGGCGGCGAACCATTCGGCCCACTCCTGATCGGAATCGCTCTTGTCTACTAGATCTCCCGCGTGGAGGAAGAAATCCGCATTCGGCACTGTCTGGTAGGCCATGCGGATCACTCGGCTCCAGTGGGAACGAATGCCGTTTTGCGCATCGCCGAAGTAGACGAATTCCAATGGGCCTTCGGCGGCTGGGGTGCGGGTTTGGAACCACTCACTCCAATGACCGCGATCGCCACGCACCCGGTAGGCGTATAGGGTATCGGGCTTGAGCGCGTCAAAGGTGATGCTGTGGTAGTGCACCTTGCCTAAACCGTGGTTGAACAGGCCTTCGTGGGGGCCGTTCTCTGTCGGCATCACTTCCAGATCCAGCCGCTGGGTATCGGCTTCGAAGCTCTGGGCGAACTGGTCGAAGCGGGTATCCTCGCTGGCTTCCACCAGCTCGGCCACGGTTCGGCCCACGCTGGCGTCGGTGCGCCAGGTCAGGCTGAAGCTGCGGCTGGGATCGGCCCCCGGGTTGAGGACGATGCGATCCGGCCAAGGGCTGGCTTGCTGCCACAGCGCAACCTGGCTCTGGCCGTGCCCAGGATGGGCTGCGGCAGGGGCGAGTGCCATCAGGCTGAGCGGTAGCAAAAGTGACACAAGGGTGAAGCATTTCATTATCATAAACTCCAGATGCAAGACACCGCCGGCCCAGGGTGAACTGGAACCGGCGGTGCACTTGGCTAGGCGCGTTTAAAACTGGAAGGAGGCGGAGACGGAGTAGATCCGACCTTCGTTATCCAACTGGGCAAACTGGGTGGCGTTGTTGTAGTAGTGCGATTCCTTTTCGCCGGTGATGTTCATCACGTCGAAGGTCAGGCGCAGGCCATTGTCCAGGTAGTAACGCAGGGCGAAGTCCAGGCGACCGCCACCGGCACCGTATTTCTGCTCGTCCGCATCCAGCAGGTAGTCATCCCGGTAGTTGTAGGAGAATCGGGTACTGAACTTGTCCTGCTCGTAGTACACAGTGGCGTTGGCGGTGTTCTTGGAAGAGCCCGGGAACGGACGCGCATTGCCATCCAGATCCTCGTACTGGGAATCGGTGTAGGTGTAGTTCATGTTGACACCGAAGCCGTCCCAGCCTTGTGGCAGGAAGGTAAATGGAGTCTGGAAGTTTACTTCCGCGCCCTTGATGGTGGCGCTGCCGCCGTTGCGGTAGGTCTTGAGTTCATAGCTGCGGCCATCGTCAGGCATCATGCCCAAAATGTCGCTTGGGAGGTCGAGATCGGTCAACAGTACGTCACGCTTCTCCGACAGGGTGAAGTTTTCAACGTCTTTATAAAATAAGCCAACCCCGAACACAGAGCTGCCATCTTCGCCAAAGTAGTACTCCATTCCGAGGTCATACTGCCAAGCTAAAAAAGGATCGAGATCTGGATTGCCCATTTCGATCTCATTGTCTTCGTACTTACCATCAGAGTTTGGATCGTCGTACTCAAATACCATCACTGGGGATAGTTCGTCCACATTGGGACGGGTAAGGGCGCGGCTGAAAGAGGCGCGGTAGATCAGCTGGTCATGGCCAAGCTCCTGAACCAAGGCGATGTTGGCAGAGGGCAGGAAGTGGCCGTCACTGCGTTCGACGTTGGACTGGAATAGGTTCTCATCGAGCACCTCCCCTTGCACTCGCACGGCACCGTTGCCTGTGGTGGTGGTGTGGGTGTAGCGGCCGCCGAAGTTACCCCGAGTCGTCAGGCCAAACAGCTCACCGTAGAGATCGGCCATGATGTAGAAGGCATCGGTATCCTCTTCGATGTCATAGCGGTGGCGGTCGGTGACGTCCTCAAAGTGGTAGTCATCGCTCCAGCCAGTATGACCGATCACCATGCCATTGCGGGAAACGCCTAAGCTATTGAGGTAGGCCGCTGGACTGACATCGCGCCAGTCACTGACGTTGCCCGGAGCACCGGCGAAGGTCAGGGTATCCCAAGGGCTGGCAAAATCGTCGCTATAGCCTGGGACGTTGGCAAAACGCTCTGCTTTGGAGCGATTAAAGGTGGTGATCTCCTTATGGTAACCAAATGAGATGGATTCAATGGCGCCGAGATCGACAAAGCGTTTGAAGTCCATCTTACCGAATAGGGAATCGGTCTCGATCACTCGGTGTTCCCAGGACAACTCATCAACGTCTAACTGGTCTGGGCTTAGGCCATCGACAGAGTTCCAGAAGCTGGGGTTGTTGGTATCGCGGATGTCATAGCCGCCTTGGGCTTGGTCGAAGCGGCTTTCGATTGCGGCTTCAAAGCGATCCTCTTTGGATTGGGAGAAGCCGATTTGGCCGTCGATGACCCAGTCGCCGACGTACCAATCACCACCAATGGAAGCGCCGAAGGAGTCCACAACGGTATCACGCTCAAACACTTTGAGATCGGTGCGCACGGCTTCGTAGTCGGCTTTGACGATGGTGCCGTTGCTAATCAGGATGGAATCGCGATCCAAGATGCTGGCTTTGTTGTCAAAACGCATGTCAACTCGTTGGATCAGGTCATCACGTGTGTCACGCGCATAGAAAAGATCGGTCCAGACGTTGGCGTTTTCGGTTGGTTTGGCCTGTAGGATTAAGTTGAGGTTGGTCTTTTCACCCTCACCGCTGCGTACCTCGTCGCGACCACGGGTCATGACCATGGCACCGGATCCGTCGTCTTCGTCAAACTCATTGTTTGCGGCAAACTTGTCGATGGAGTTATCCACGCGTTTATGACTGGCAGAGAACAGCACACCGAACTTCTCGTCGAAGTTCTCTTGATAGAAGAAGGTGCCGGATGGCTCGAGGTCATCTTTTACCTCGTTGCTCATCACTTGGACTGAGGCACCGACTTTGCGGCCTTCATGCTCAAGCGGCTTCGCCGTGTTAAGGCGAACGATCCCACCAATCCCCCCTTCGGCATCTTTTGCGGTGGGAGACTTGATAACCTCTAATTCTTGGAACATCTCAGAAGAGAGCGCGGATAGGGAGGCACCTCGGCCGGGATCCGAGCTGTCGGAGGTGATCATTGAGCCACGACCGTTGACTTCCACCTTGGTGAAGTTCGGTGCGAGTCCTCGGATGGAGACCTGTTGGCCCTCGCCATTGGAGCGCTCGATGGAGACACCGGAAATGCGCTGCAAGGATTCAGTGATGTTGTTCTCTGGCAGCAACCCGATATCTTCGGCGGTCACCACGTCTTTGAATTGGTTGGCTTCCTGCTTTTCGCGCAGAGAGTTGGCCAGGCTGTCGCGGTAACCTTTGACGGCAATGCGTTCGATGTCCGCCGTGATCTCACCGGAGGTTGTTTGAGCAAGGGCTACTGGTGCAGCAAAGCTGCTGGCAACGGCAACGGCTAGCAGTAGGGGCTTACTGAAAGGGTTGTTCATCTGTCACTCCATAAGGATTGGTGCGGATCTTTATTGCCCGCTTACTACAACGGTGTTGGCACTCTCCCTAGTGATGGGATCTGCCGTGTATCACTGCCGTATGGATCGGTCATTGCTTTAGTTGGCGGCATTGTTGGCGAAGTAAATGACAGTTTTGGTGCAGAACTGTGTCAGGAAGGTATGCATGAACAGGGAGGAGACATTGATCACTTATAGTATTCCCCTCTCAGGCAGACCTTTATTTTTCAATGACATAATTGTGTCTGTTTAGCGTCGGTGAGATGACAAAGGGGGGGGGGGGGAACTCCCCCGGTGAGCTTGGGGGAGCTTAGTCGCCAGTGGTACGTGACAAGTTCGGCTGAGCTAAAGCGAAATGATGCGGTCGCAGATCCTTTCCAGAGCCGTTCGCTCATGGCTGATGAACAGCAGAGCAGCGTCATGCTCCCGGGCATACTTTACCAGTAGCTGGGTGATCTGTGCTGCGGTGATCGGATCCAATCGAGAGGTAGGCTCATCCGCGACTAAGAAACGCGGTTTCATGAGCAGGGCGCGCAACAACGCAAAGCGCTGCAATTCGCCGCCGGAGATCGCTCGAGCAGGTCGCTGTAACAGCGCTGGCGCGAGATTGAGTTGGTTCATCAGAGCTGGGATTTGGTTGGCATCTAACTTGTGCAACCTGATCAGATCCTGCAGCAGGGCGCCCATGCTGACATGCTGGGCAAATGCCGCGGGGGGATCTTGATAGAGCTTGAGCGCCTGTCCTCGTGGCAATGGGTTGGCTATTTTACCGGAGTCGGGCGATAGCAGACCGAGCAGGATGTCGGCCAAGGTACTTTTACCGCTGCCACTGTCGCCGCTGAGTCCGACGATCTCACCTTGATGCAGTTGGATATCCAGTTGATTGAATAGAAGCCTTCCTCCCCGTCGGTGAGACAGGGCGTTTGCACTCAGTACTGGGGTCGTTTGGCGGTGCTTGGTGGCTTGTGGCCACTGACTCGGATGCGCGGCGATGAGCGCCTTAGCGTAGTCAGAGCGCGGCTGATTTAAGATCTGTTCGGCGTCGCCTCGCTCGAGGATCTGGCCCTGACGCATCACAATGATTTCACCGCCGATCTGCCGAGCCAGTTCAATATCATGGGTAATGGTCAGCAGGGCGTGGCATTGCGCATGTTGGACCAGCAACGCCCCGATCTGATCCCGGCGGGCTTCATCCAGCCCCTTGCTGGGTTCATCGGCGATCAGCAACGGGGCTCCGGCATAGGTGGCGGCGGCATATGCGGCGCGTTGGGCCATGCCGCCAGACAGCCAAGCCGGGATCTTATTCCCGTCTTCACCCAGCCCCAACCGATCTAATTGCCGTTGAGCGTTGCCTTGGCTGTGCGTGCTGGGTTCCTGCAGCACGCATTCGCCGACCTCGCTGATCTGGCCATCGATGGCACGAATTGGGTTGAGTGCCAACCAAGGCTCTTGTGGCAGTACCGCCAATGCCTTGCCCCACATGGCCTCTAACTCGCTTTGGCTGAGCGCATCTTGAGAGCGGCCAAACAGAGTAACGTGGCCTTCTTGGCGTAAGCCGCTTGGTAGGATCCCGGCGATGGCATGGGCCAACAAGCTTTTGCCAGATCCGGTTTCGCCGAGGATGGTCACCGGCTGGCCCAGCCGGATCTGCAGCGAGAGTCTATCGACCAGACATTGCTCGTCGGCATAGATGGAGAGCTGGGTGACTTCAACGGCCAATGTCATGGCGAACTCCAGAGGCGATGAGGTTAAAGCTGAGGATCAGCACAAATACGGTAAGCAGTGGCTGGGCCAGCACCCAGGGTGCATCGCTGTAGTAGGGAAGCAGCTCAACCATCATTAAACCGAGCTCTGCTTCTGGCGGTTTCAGGCCAACATAGACGAAACCGATTGAGGCCAATGCCAAGATGGCGCTGGCGGCACCAAAGCAGGCCAGGCTCAGTAGGTCGGGGAGCAATTTGGGCAGCAGGTGGCGGCGTAGGATATAGCCTTTGCCGAAGCCATAAAGCATGGATGCCTCGACTTCTGGAGCATGTCGCAAGGAGAGTGTCGCGCTGCGCACCAAGCGAAAGTACTCAACCCAGAGAACGGCAGAGATAGCCAAGTAAAGCATGACGAAGGAGCCGGGGATCAGTGCGGCAAACAGGAGCACCAACACCAGACCGGGCAAGGCCATCAGAACATTGATTATGAATGATAGGCAACGATCGACCCAGCCTTGATACCAGGCGGCGGCTAAGCCGGCGCCAGTCCCCAGCAGTGCCGCGGTGGCAACGCAGAGTAGACTCATCAGCAGGGAATTTTGAATCGCGGCGCTGAGACGGGCCAGATTACAACGACCGAACTGGTCGGTGCCTAGTGGGTGATCCGGGCTTGGGTGGAGAAACACCTGTTGCAATTGTTGCAGTGCGGGATCTCGGCCAAAATACAATAGATCAATGGCCACCAGCGACAGTAAGGCCGCGAGTAGGACCAAGCCTAACAGGGGTAACAGGCGTGGCATCATTGGGCACCTCGTTTTTTTGGTTGAGGCTGTTGGCGTGGATCCAACCAATAACCGAGCAGATCAACGACGGTGTTGATCAACACAAATAGCAGTCCCATAAGGAGTGCGCTGGCCTGGATCATTGGCACATCTCGGCCAAAGATGGCGTGGGCCAACGCATGACCAATGCCCGGCCAGGAGAACAGCGACTCGATCATCACAATGCCTTCAATCAAGGCGATGGCTTGCACCCCGACAAAGGCGATCACCGGGAGGGCGATGTTGGGTGCGGCATGACGGGCAAATGCCTGCTCGGCATTGAGTCCCTTGAGCCGGGCAAACTGCATATAAGGGGAGCCCATGACGCTGGCGGTGTTATTGCGGATGATGCGGTTCGATAGTGCCGCCATGGTGAGGGCCAGACTGATGGCAGGCAGAATAAGGTATTGGCTGCCGCCAAAGCCGGCAACGGGAAACCAGCCCAACTGCAGGGCGAAGATCAGCACCAGCACCAAGCCAATGACAAACACGGGTTGGGCTCGCAGTAACGTCGAGATCATCAAGCAGAGTTGATCGGCAGGGCCTTTGGCACGCTTGCCGCAGTAGACGCCAATCGGCACCGCAATGAGCAGAGAAAACACGGTGGCAAACAACGCAAGTTGCAGTGAATGGCCGAGCTGATGTTGGATCTCTTGCAGCACGGGGGCGCCGCTGATCAGCGAGTTGCCTAGATCAAAACGCAGCAGATCCCAAAGCCAACTCAGATACTGCAGCCAGGCTGGATCAGCCAACCCGAGCTCAACATGCACCGCATCGGCAGCCAGTTTGTTGACTTGATCGTAGCCGTATCGACCGGCGGCAATGCGGTAGGCAAAGTCGCCCGGCAGTAGGTGCATTAGCACGAAGGTAAGGGTGCCGACCGACCAGGCCACTAACATGGCCTGTAGCAAACGCCGCTTGAGTAAGGCGATCATCGGTTGCCGTCCGGTGTCAGCTGCATTTGATTGATGCGATAGTTGAGTTCAAAGGGATCAAATTGGAAGCCTTGAACCCGCTCGTTGACGGACACCTGCTGGGTGTAGAAGGTGATCGGGATCAGCGGTAACTGCTTGGCAAGCAGGGATGATACTTGGCCGGCCAGAGCATTGTACGGCTCGCTTTGTTGGACGGCACTCATCTCAGCGAGCAGCTCATTCAGCGTTTCTGAGCCCCAGTACATATGGCCCCAGTCGCTGCCGTGGAAGCTGGCGGTGTCCTCCAGCAGTAAAGCCAGTGGATCGGCCACCATACCGTAGTTTCGAGCAATAAGGGCCATCTCCAGTGAGCCGTCGTGGTGACCGGCAGGTACGGCACTGGCGTTGTCGACCGAGATGAATACGGCGATGCCGATCTCTCGAAGTTGGGCCTGGATGGCGGTAGCGACCACGGTTAACTCCGGCCGATCGGCGTAGGTGATCAGGCGAACACCAAAACGATCCCAGCCGCGCTCCAAGACCCCCATGGGGCCCAATTCCCAACCTTGTCTTGCCAACAGTTCACGGGCGCGATCCAGATCCCGGGTCAATGGGGGCAACTCGGTGTGGTGCCATCCGACCAATGAAGGAGGGAAGAGTTGGTTGGCTTCTGACCCAGGGACGCGGATCACCTGTTCGGCGATGCCGGTTCGATCCAGAGCCAGGCTAATGGCTTGGCGCACGTCTGGGTGATCCAGATAGGGATGGGCATTGTTGAGTTTGAGCATGAGAGTACGGGGGAGCGACTCCGACTGGACGCTAAGGTGCGGGCTTTGGTCCAGTAGGTTCAGACTGGCAGGATCCAGGGTGTAGATCAGATCCGCATCGCCAGTCTGCGCTTGCAGCGCCCGGCTCTCTGCGCGGTGTCCGGTAAGATAGTGTGCATATTCGATCTCACCAATATGGCCCCAGTAATTGTTGAACCGTCGGGTTTCCAGTTTGTGCGGCGGTGCCAGTAGTTGTGTTTGATAGGGGCCGGTAGCGATAAGGTTTTTAACCTGACCTTGCTCATCGAATGAGGCGGGCGCCAGGATGGCGGTGGAGTAATGAGCAAGGATCGCCGCTAAAGGGCGATAGGGGCGGCTGAGATTGAATACCAGTGAGTTGCCATCAATGGACAAGGTGTTTAGCGGCACATGAGCTAGCGGACCTGGCTTACCTAAGGCGACATTGAGGCTGTGAAGAGCATCTTCAATACTGAGCAAACTGTTATCGTGAAAACGCACTTGGGGGCGAAGCATAAAGCGCCAGCTCAGGCCGTCATCACTTACCTGCCATTGCTCTGCCAGCATCGGCAGGAGCGTACCGTCGCTCCCAACAGAAACTAGGGTTTCTGCGACTTGCATGCGGGTATATATGTAACCGTCTTTAGCCAGATCTTGGCTGGTGAACTCAAAAGGGCCACCAATTGATAGGGTGACTTCGGCTTTTTGGGGTTGGTAGGTGCTGAGCAGCCAAAAAATCATGGCGGCCAACAAGGCTAAGAGGATAGCTCGCATGCAGGGATCCTAAACGCAAAGAAGCAGATCCGACTGGCTCTGCACTATTTGACGGCGGATTATGCGAACTGTTTATGACACTCTGGTGACGCTATGCACAAGTGCATCGACTGTTTGGGGCTTTAGACTATCGAGTAAGGCCTTGTGATTCGACAGCGTCAGCCCTTGTTGCTTGGCCAAGGTCAGGACACATCCAGTGATGCAGGCCAACTCGGTCTCACGTTCGGCGTCGATATCTTGTAAGGTCGAACATCGGTTGCTGGCTGTCGCTTTCGCTACGGCCAGCACCCGTCGATGGATCTGGTTAGCGCTGTCCGTGTGTGTGAGGTGCTGGCCCAGTAGAGCGAGCTCTTCACAGAGTTGCCCGATCTCACCTTGGTAGATGGGAGAGAGTAAGGTGCCGTTAGTGATCCTATCTCGTGCGGCGAGGGGATTGATCACCGCATTAACGGTGAGCTTTTGCCATAGGGCGGTATTGATATCCTGATGAAGGGTAAACCCTAAGCGATGTAATGCCTTGGGCAGTGATGACCCAGGCCATGGACAAGTGGGCGCGGGCCCAGCCACACGTAGACCGCTTCCGGTGTGGTGGATCTCACAGGCGCCGATACGCTGGGCGCCGTCACTGAGTGTGCCCCACCACCAATTATGCTTTGGATAGCGCGCCAGTAAGCGCTGCTGCGGACCCTGGCCGTTATGTAGCAGGACAATGGGGATGGCGGGATCGAGCCAACTCAGCAGTGGGCTCAGGGCCGCTTCACAATCCTGGGCTTTGGTCAGTACCAGCAGCGCCTGCAAGGGCAAGGGCTGATCGCTGGGATGATGCTGTAGTGAGCGGCAAAGCGGCTGGCCGTTGCGGTTTATTAATGTATGCTGCCGCGGTTGCTGGCCGGTGTTGGGTCGTTTAAGTAGACAGGTTGGCACGTGTTGATGGGCCAGCTGCATTGCCAGCAATTGACCCATGGCCCCCGCGCCGAGGACCCCTACCGCTGCTGCCATTTTCGGAAGATCCAAAGCAGCAGGTAGAAACTGACGGCCCCAGCCATATCGGCGATGACATCGGCGACGTTGCCGTGGCGATAGGGAAGCTGGGTCTGGATCAGCTCGATTAAGATGCCGTAGCCCAGTAATCCGATGAGCTGCAGGCCAATGTGGGAGTTGGTTGCCCACTGCAGCAGGGCGGCGAGGCCGAAGAAGGCACCAAAGTGACCGACCTTGTCAAAGTGAGGAAAGGGTTGGCCATATCCGGGTTGGGAAAACACCAGATAAGAGACGACGAGTAACCCAAGTACCAGCAAACTCCGGCCAATGCGGCGCTGGGTAACATTGGGGGTCATAATAAAATCAAGCATGTGAGCATAGTAAAAAGTGTGCGCGGCGCTGTCACCCTTTTTGTCGTTCGATAAGGTACACTTAGCGCAGTTTTTTTATTGTTCGGAGGGCCCAATGCCGTCATTTGATATCGTCTCTGAAGTGGATGCCGTAGAAGTTAAGAACGCGGTGGACAATGCCAATCGTGAGCTGGACACCCGCTTTGATTTTCGCGGCGTAGAAGCCAGTTTCAGTTTCTCGGCTAAAGATATGCTGGTGTCCATTAAGGCAGATTCGGAGTTTCGCATTCAGCAGATGGAAACGATGCTGCGCGGTGCTTTAGCCAAGCGCAATGTGGAAGCCAGCTCGATGGATCTGAGCAGCAAGGCGGAGTTTGTCGGCAAGACCGTGACGCAAAATGCCAAGTTTAAGCAGGGGATTGAGCAGCCGTTGGCCAAGAAGATCGTGAAAATGATCAAAGAGGAAAAGCTTAAGGTTCAGGCGTCCATTCAAGGTGAAAAGCTGCGGGTAACCGGTAAGAAGCGGGATGATCTGCAAGCCGCAATGGCGATGCTACGTGGTGCGGATCTGGAGCAGCCTGTCCAGTTTGAAAACTTCCGCGACTGAGCGGCATTAAAGCTGGGCCAGTACCAGCAGTGAATCCTCTGCGTCGACGTCGGCGTAGGGGAAGATCTCCACCGAATTAAATGCCTGTTCGAACAGCGCCTTGAGCTGGTCGGGTTGGTAGAACCGGATGGTCAGATCATCATGGATAAACCCGCCCTTGCCCTGCCAGAAGGTATGGGCGATCCGGCCGCCGGGGGACAACAGCGCCTTCTGTCTTGTCAGTGACTCTTTGAGCTGCTCTTCGTTGAGATGGTGCAGGACCTTGTTGGAAAAAAGCCAGTCATATTGCTCTGCGTGATCTAGGGTATGGGCATTGAGCTTCAGCCGAGGTACGGCAGGATATTGTCGAGCCAATCGCTGCAGAAACGCGTCGGAGAGATCGGAGGCGGTCACATCACAATGCTGCTGTAAGAATGTGAGATCATTGCCCGGGCCACTGCCTAACTCCAGCAAGCGAGGGGTGCCACCGAGTCTTGGCGCCAGCAGGGGGTACAACGCCGCGCCATCGTAATCCAGGCATTGGCGCAGATACTCTTCAACGCTTGCTTTGTCTTCGTAATAGGCCATCCGTGCCGCCTTCCCTAATGCTCATATGCAGTGATATTCCGACTATCCCGTTGTAGCCCTACTTTTCAACCTCGGGTCTTTCTACCTTAGGCTTGGTCTTGTCGGGCAGGAGCTTGTTACACGCAAATGTTTTGAGTTCGTTTGGAGCTGCACGAAATAGCCTTCAAGTCAGTGGTACAAGCATCTCATGTGCTGGAGAGGTGTCAATAGCATAGGTTGCTAGCGGGGGATCTAAGTGGCCAGAATGTTTGATGTTTGGGGGAAATGGCTTGAACGCCATGGACGAGCCGTGCTGTTGCAGGGTGCCTGCAGAGTCTTCGCCCCTTTAGAATAATGGGCAGTCTTCGACGCCAATGTCTCCGAGAAAGCAGCCCTCACTTAGGAGGGTGAGGGCTGGATAGGGTCAAATGCTTAGCGGATCATCTGGTTAATGTCGATGGTCTGCGCGCGGTAGCCTGACGCAAACAATCGGTGGCCATCGATCTGGATCTTAACGGCGGGTTCCTGCTCACCATAGCGGTGCTCGGTTAACAGCGACTTCACTTTGCCCGTAGTTTCGTCAAATTTAACGTTGCCATAGCCACCACCCATGCCAAACAGGTTGGCAGAGGCGAAGTAGCTGAGCATGGAGTCGCGGTCGGGCTGGTACTTGGTGATGGAGGTGACTGGTGAGTAGTACTCGTAGCCCAACTCCTTGCCGTATTCCCAAACCTGCTGAACGGTCATTTTCTTCTCGTCGACCTTGTACTCAACAGAGCGGGAGTATTTGTCGGTGGGGAAGGCGGGTTGCTCCAGGAAGCGGCCATCACCGTTATCAAATACGGTGTAGGTGTTCTTCTCATGTACCTTGTACGCGGTATGCGGAGTATAGACAAAATCGAAGTCGGTGTTTTCGCACTTGCCATTGTCGGTACACTTGAGCGGTTTGCCCTTGGCATCGACTGGGGTCAGTACTTTATCGGCCAGCTCGCCTTTCCAGCCTGCGCGGGGGGAGATGATCCACTTCACTTCCTTGTCGCGGCCGATCTTGATTGCAGCGGATTGGTGACGAGAGCTGACGATGATGCTGTCATCAACGGGATCGTAATCCACGGAGTTGACGTGGGCCCAGTTGCGCCCGGTCTCAACACCGTGAACATCGCCACGCTGTTGTTTTGCTAAGTATTCGGCATCGTGTTGTACGCCGGCCTTGTCGATGTCGATGTTCAGGCACACGGCACCGGAATCGAGCGACAGCAGGGCGGCATCGCGCATCGGGTCAAGGATCTCATTGAGATCCCAAAAGTCGACCAACTGGCCATTCATATCGACTTCCAGCAGGTGATCCCGAACGGTGTTAACTAGCGTTCCGTCCGCTAGCGGGTAGTTCTTGCGGGCGGCGCGAATAAAGACGTTGCCGTTCTTGCCTTGCAGCCCTTCGTGTGAGGCATCGATAAAGTCGCCAGGCAGGTTATGCTCGCCGATCATCTGGCCCATGATGTTCATGTGCTTCCAGCCCTGGCCCTGCACCCAGATCATATTGCCGTCGGTGGTAACGTTCATCCCCATGGCGTTACCGGCTTTGTCGTACTGTTTGGAGTCGTGAGTGGTGTAGGGGTTGAGATACCAACGGATATCACCGGCGGTATCGATGATGAAGTAGCCGGGAGTCGCATCCCAGGAAAAGGAACCGTGTCCATCCGGCGTGTTGTGGTTCATCAGGGCCTCGTTGCCGGTCGTTGGACCACTCCAACTGACAAAGTAGAGGCGATCTTTAAAGTCGTCGTCGACTTTTTCAACCGTCATCTGTGGATGGCTCGCCCACATATTCTGGCCAAAGCCCATGTCCATAGCTGGGGTCATGAGCTTGTAATCAAAGTTGCCTTTGTTGCCGTTTTTATCAGACCACTCGACCTCTACGGTATTCATGTAGTTTGGGTACAGACCGAACACAGGAATGCCGCCATGATTTTGCAAGGTCGCTTCGCTGACATCGTAGCTCAGAGGCACACCGCCCTCTTTGGCTTTAATGGAGACGGTGGCGGAGACCACTTGGCCTTGAACGGATTTCGGTCCCAAGGTAATGACGGCGGTCAGAGGCGTATTTTTGTAAGGGTTATATTTAATATGGCCAAGAGGGTTGCCGGGGATCTGTTTGCCGCTGTGCTTCATTCCTTTAATGGAAGCCGTGGCGACAACTGGAATGGTGCCAATTAAGGCAGCTGTGATCAGAGCAATGGTGGTTTTTTTCATGGTTTTAAACATCCTTATTGCGTCGTAAATACTGTGTTCTTCACGAGCAGAATAGGAAGATCAACGCTATCTCGGTGTGATCTTGGATCCACTCCAAAGTAGCGTAATTACCCTACTGTACATACGCGACTCGGGTCACGTGTTGCTGCGTCTAAAGTAAATAAACCTTCATGGGCGGTGGGCTGTATCAACGGCAGAGAAAATAAAGTTGCGAGCGGGAACCTGTCTCTGTCTTGCTGAGGCGGGTTCATTGCAATGAGCTGACTTTGCCGAGTTGGGTTCACTTTGTGTCGATTGGGGTTCCTGGTCGAACGGACATTGAAAGGCTGAAGTTACAAATATGGCCAACCTTGCTTTTGGTGGTGGCTTACTCTGCCTGATGGGTGATCGCTGCGATTTGTGCGCCGCTTGCGGGTTTGCTTTTGGGTTGATCGTTCAAAGATAAAAAAGAGGCGAGATCTCGCTTGCTTTGAGCGTGATTCTCATCGAGGGTTGAGGTAGGTCACATGCGTAGGTGTATCTATCTGTGTCGGGGTGACTCTTTGATCGAAAACTTCATATGAGGAGACGCCAAATGTTAAAACCGTTATGTACAACAATGTTAGCAACCCTGATTTTGTCCGGTTGTCAGTCGATGCCGAACACGGCTTCAGATCAGACTGCGGAGTACAAACGTGACTACAGGCTATCAAAGCAGGTAGTTGTGCAACGTTCGCAGCAGTGGGCAGCGCAGAATGGCTTTGAGTTTGAGCAGTCTGGCGCACAAATAGAGCTGAGGTTCGCTGAGCTGCAACAAGCCGAGGCGCTGGATTGTGGCTACTACGAGACACCAGGCTATTTGGGGAAATCCTCGATGCAAAAATTTGGAACGTTAAATCTCGATCTGAATATGCTCGAGCCGGGCGAAGTGCATGTCACCGCGAGCATGGATGGGGAATTCCAAGTCACAGCGCCAGAGAATTGGGATGTTGGTTTCTTCCAATATTTTGGTCGTTGCATGTCGAGTGGCCTGTATGAGCAAGATCTACTGGACTTTATCGAAGGGTAGACACGCGAGATGGCTCGCAGAGCAGATCGTCTCCCAACGATCTGCTCTGATGTGCGTTACGCGTATTTATGCCGCTTGGCATTAGGATCCGAACATTTGCTCAGGATCGATAAGTACTGCGCGGCAGTGAGGTGTGTTCGGTTTCGCTGACATACGTCAATTTCAACCATCACCTCTTTGGTCTTGTAATCGATCTCGTTGATGCGGCCAATGGACAGTGCGCCAGGCTCGCTTAGGAAGGTTGAGCCACCGAAGCCAAACATGGTGTCGCGATATTCGACGTTTGAGGTGGTTGGACTATACCAGTCGCAGCCTCGCTCTTTGCCGGACTCCCAAAGCTGTTCACGTCATGTTGTCTTCATCGACCTTGTACCCAACGAAGCGGGTGTATTTCATGTTGGGCATGGCGGGCTGTGTATACCAACGGCCATCGCCATTGTCCAGCGAAGTGATGGTGCCTTTCGGGCTTAACCTGGTGGTGTGCTGGGTGTAGGTAAAGTCGAAATCGCCTTCACACTTGCCCAACTCCCTACACTTGATCTGACGCCCTTTGTTGTCCTTGGGCGTCACAACCTTGTCTGCCAACTCGCCACGCCAAGCAGCTTGAGGAGCCAGGATCCACTTGACCTTTTTATCACGCGTGATCTTCGCGTTGCCCTGGTGACGCAAAGACAGAATGATGCTGTCATCGCTGGGATCGTGCGAGATGGAATTCAGGTGAGCTCAGTTTCGGCCCCAACGCCGGGGACGTCGCCATATTCTGCGTTGGTAGCAAAGCTGTCGATGGTTTGCCCCATGGGATCCATATCGACATTGATACAGACGGCCCCAATATCGAGTGCTTTGAGTTTGGCATCGCGGTAGGGATCTAAGATCTTATTGAGATCCCACACATCAACCCGATCCCCTTTGGCGGTGACTTCCAAAATGTGATCATGAACCGCGTGGATCACGTCGCCTTCGGGATTCTTGTCGTTACATTTCGCCGCGCATACCAAGGAGTTGCCGTTAGCCATGGGTTTCATTTCATGGGTACTAGGTAGCCGCGAGGCAGATCGATCTGATTGACTCGGCCCATCAAATTAAAGAACCCAAAGATCTGGTCCTGTATGAAGGTCAGGTGGCCGTCGTCAGTGGGGATGAACCCCATGAAGTAGCCCCGCTTCGACGTCATGGCTGTTCCCTTCGTGGGTGGCGTCTGCTCGAGCCACCAAGGGTATTCTCCTTGGGGATCGACAATGTCGGTGATGGGGGGACCATCAAACGCCACAGAGACGATGGCTTTTTGCCCCTCCCACAGCCCCGACCTGCTTTGGGCTGTACCCAGCTCATGTCAGAGCCGAGCGCATTGTTATCGAGACTGTTGACAAGATAAAGGCGGTCTTCAAACCCTTTGGTTACCTTGGTCACCTTAACTTCCTGCAGGTTTGATACGTTGCGGCTGTCGATGTATTTGTTGTTGAGCGGGCCGGTAACGATCTTATAGGTTTCGTACTTCTTCTTGCCGTCCAATAGGTCGCTCACTTCTACCTTATTGGCATGGGCTGCGTATAAGCCAAAGATGGGGGACCATGGTGTCGGTTGAGGACTTGTGGCCCGACAGGGTATTCGATATCAACGCCTTTGCGGCCATTACCAATCACTTTGACGCGAATGTCTGAGATGCGCTTGCTGCTGAGATCGATCAAAGCACTTGATGGGGCATTGCCATAGGGATTGACCTGAACATAGCCAAGCTCGCCAGGTGACGGAGCAAATGGGAAACCCGCGGCTTCGGCTTGGGATATGGCACTTAAACTCAAGCACAGACAGACTGCGCCGCCCAAAATACTTTTTTCATCACTACCTCATCCGTTGGTTTCTAATGATTGAAATAGGGCTCCTAAGTCAACGGGGATAGCCGTACTGCTTTACAACCTCAACGAAGGCTCAATCTTCGGTACGAACCGACAAAATTGACCAATGCAAATATTTCAAGGACGTATTTGCTTGGCGTTAAACTATATATTGGGATTGTGAACCAGCCCGTGAATGATGTTGCTGAAAATGCATTGCCAGGCTGATGTGATGGGCCTCAATATTAATGAATGTCGTACTAAATACCTTTCATCACCGGCGAAACGGATCATGCCGGCTCTCATGAAGCGCATAGAAAAATGAAAGGAGTGCATATGACAGTGAGTGTTTTTGACAAAATTTGTTTCTTTAACGCCATTAAGGGTGGCTGGGTCACAGCTTGTTTGTAATCCCTTTACCTGAATTATGGTGTGATCTTCATCACGGTTGCTCCGGCACCTTAAGGGTTAAATGTAAAGTGTAAACATTAAAATAGGGTAACGGGGTGTAACGCACCCCGATTTGCACATGTTGGGGTGTTGTATGTTTCGCTATGGATTGGCTTTACCTGCCGTGTTACTTGCGCTTTCGCCGGTAACAGTGACGGCGACCGAGGGCAGCGCTGCGCTGAAAACCCGGTTCCAGTATTACGATTATGGCTACTCGAAAAGTAGAGATTTTAGAGAGGCGCCATTAAACCTTGAATTTCAATACCGCTCAGGTCTGTATGATGACTGGCTAGGTCTCGATTTTCATGCCTATACCACCTCTATGGTAAAAGGGATAAGTAACAAGGATGATGACCGTGGTTATACCGGTGGTAGCATGCGGTCGGATGGTGAAACGACATCAAATATTGGTGTTTTCTATCTGAAAACCCAGTTTGATGTGGGCGACGGTAAATTACGTGTCGGAGCCGGTAAAAACCGGCGTTGGTATAACCTCTATAATGAGCAGGTTATTCGTATTACGAATAGTTCTACTCGCGGAGTTGACTTTGACTATAAAGTGGGTGATGCCAACTACTACGGCATGATAGTCGATAGGTTTCAGGAAAAATCATCCAATGATTACTTAGGTCACTTTTATGGTCTTGATGGCGAAGAACTCAAATTCTTAGGGTTGTTGGGTACAAAAGGGAAACTCGGGGGATTGAATTACGCCTTCGAATATACGAACTCCTATGAATTCTTGCAGCGCAGCTTCTACTCACTCGATCACGATGTATCGGCAATTGATACCAACATCAAACTCACGGGCGTTAATATATTTGGTGCTGGCAAACACTTTGACCTGGAAAATTACGATTCAGGCTATGTCGCTTTAACGAGTTTGACAAAGTTTGATACGGGAACGAAATTGAAATTCTCAGCCTACCAAGTCTATGGGGGCGATATGTATCAGTTCCATGCCCGACCAGGTTCGAGTTCTCGGGTGATGTTGCATCATACAGTCTTGGGCGGCGAGATCCCGATGTATGAAGATGAGAGAGCGTATTATGCATACATCAATCAAGACTTCAGCAATATCGCTTGGCCCGGCTTGTCAGCTTGGATACAAGGTATGTGGAGTGAGAATGCTGAAGGGTTCGATGATTATAAACGCCGTGAGGTTGTGAGCCAGATATCTCAAGATTTCGGTAAGTTGGTCCCTGCGCTTAAAGGGTTGCGATTAAACTACTTCCGTCAATATCTGTATGTTGATGGTGAAGATAATGGATATCGTGATGGAAAAGTCAGTAATCTTTTGTTCTTCGAAGACTTGAAGTACAACAGGATCACACTCGATTACACCATTCAGTTTTAAATAATTAATTGAGTCCGAGTCACGGTGACCTAACAAGGCAATCTAATTAAGGTTGCCTTTGTCTTAAATGTAGATGAAAGGCATCTAATTTTATCCTTGGATATTTGTAGGGATAATATTAGTGCCTTAGTGGCAGTATAGCGAAGACTAATTGTGGGTTGACGCAATTTAACTTTGCAGATTTTAAGTTTGACTTTAAAATAATAATGTTCTGGAGTTTTTGATGGTTAGGCGAGTTTTACCATGTTGCTTGTTTGTATTGCTTGGTGTCCCCCTTGAAGGAAATACCTCAGAGGGAGTGGCTGCTCTAAAAACTCGCGCGCAGTATTATGATTATAGCTATAGCAAATCGCGCAATTTTAGAGAGGCCCCCTATAATCTAGAGTTCCAATACCGCTCAAAGATGTACGATGACTGGTTGGGGCTGGATTTCCATGCTTACACCACAGGGCTCGCCAAAGGCTTGAGTAGCCAAGATGATGACAGAGGCTATGTGGGTAACAATGTGGGAGGTGATGGTGAAACCATCTCGAACATTGGCGTGTTCTATCTGAAAAGCCAGTTTGATCTGGGAAATGGTAAACTACGTCTTGGTGCTGGTAAAAACCGGCGATTCTATAAGCTCTATAATGAGGATCCGATTCGAATTGTAAACACGGCTGGCCGAGCGATTGACTTTGATTACCAAGTTGGTTCGACCCATTATTATGGAATGTTCATGGATAAGTTTCAGGCATTGGCTACTGGAGATTACCTGAATGATATGTATGGGCACGATGGTACCAAGATCTCGCTACTGGCATTGCTGGGCACTAAAGGTCAGTTTAAAGATCTGGATTACCAATTCGAATACTCGAACGCTTTAGACTTCTTACAGCGGAGTTACTTTTCGTTGGGTTATGATGTCCCAGCACTATCAAGCAACGTTCAGCTGACGGGGGTCAATGTCTTCGGTGCCGGGGATAAGTTTACCTTAGATAATGTGGACTCAGGCTATGTGGCCATCACCACTCAGACAGAGCTCAGTGCGACAACCAAGCTGAAGATGTCCGCCTATCAACTCTATGGTGGCGATATGTATCAATTTACCGGTCAGGTTGGCTCAACAGCTCGGGTGATGATGCACCATACGATCTTGGCGGGTGAAGTGCCCTTATTTGAAGATGAACGGGCCTACTACGTTAATCTGCATCAGGATTTCAGTCAGGTATTGTGGCCGGGTTTATCCGGTTACGTTCAAGGGATGTGGAGTGAAAATGCAAAAGGGTTTGATGATTACAAGCGCTGGGAAGTGGTGAGTCAGGTTTCACAAGATTTTGGTCAGTGGATGCCTGCCCTGAAGGGACTTAGGTTAACCTACTGGATCCATAATCATCGGGTTAATGGGCAAGATAACGGTTATCGAGATGGCAAGGTCAGCAACCTGTATCTCTTTGAAGACATGACATTTAATAAGTTTACCTTAGATTATACCCTGCGCTTTTAGTGTTGAACTCAATGGTTAGGGCGCATCTTGATGCGCCCTAACTAAAATATGGCATTGAGGGCTAGGGCAGCGCCCATTGTTAATCTGCAGTTATGAAAATTGTTTTGCCACTTCATTCTGTATGTCGAGTATTATTTGAGTGTATTGCTCTTGGGTTTTTATTTTGTTTTTTTTGAGATGGCAACTGTTGATGATTTCATCGACGATAAAGGTAAAGGAGTCTTGGTCTGAGAAGTGAAGGCCATTACGTTTAACTCTTCCGTTTGAGCTTAACAGGATAATCCCGCGCTGGAGTGCACTGAGTTTTTTGTGTTTCTGCAGGATGATGTCGTCACTGGTGACATCTGAGGAGCCGGACAAACATACTTTCCAAGTTGAAATAAAAAACTCTCGCAACTCTTGGAACTGCATGCTAAGCGCACGCTCTTGAAAGTCACTGATGTTTTCTAGAAATGATGTTTGATTGACAATGAAGTTCAACCAAATTAACTCTTCTGGAAAGTGGTGTGTTCGGACCAGGTCTGAGTAGTAAAGGCAGATAAGCTTATCAATGGGGTCAAGCTCTGTAGATCCATCTATGTACTTGATGGCCAACAATGAAGCCGATATGTTCTTGATGGATATCTCTGCAATAAGCTCTTCTTTAGATGGGAATTCATCATAAAGGGTTGCGTAAGAGCAGTGCGCCCGTTTTGCGACTTCTGTAAATTTGAATTTCGTCACGCCGAAGTCTGTTATCAAACTGCTTGCCTGGTTGAGCATGTTTGTTTTTCTTGGGTTAGCAATAACCTTTGCCATGTTATCAATCCCTGTTCGTGTCTATGGGGGAATGGTATCAGAACGGGTGTCTTTCAGACTACTTTACTCAGCAAATGGGACTGATAAGTGCCGTTCGACTTGCGTTTGTGTTGCGGTCTTGCTTTGCGAGGCGAGATAAATGAAGGTTTGTACCCGACGAGACCTAATGATGTCTCGTACGGGCGGATTTTGAGTGCAGTCAGATTTAGTTGAGGTGAGTTTTTTATTTGGCGTAGGCCTGGATGTGGCTATGCGCAGATCCCTCTGAACTATTTTTGCATTCGAGCTCATTTGGGATGGCGGCACCCGGGTTTGGGTGCCCGCCGTTCTTCGATTTGATTGTTGTGCGCGGGCTCACTTAATTAACCGTCAGCTGTAATGCCTGTTACTGAGGCCCTGTGGAGCTCTTGTTGTTGGTGCAGGGCTGTGGAGTGAGCTCCCCTTGGCGTTGCACCAGCACGATGAGCACCAATACCGGCAGGCCCATGGCACTGGCAGCGATAAAGAAGTGGGTGTAGCCCCAGCTATCGACCATCAGCCCAGAGAATCCGGCGACAAACTTGGGGAACAGCAACATCATGGAGGAGAGCAATGCGTACTGGGTGGCGGAGTAGGCCAGATTGGTCAGGCTTGATAGGTACGCGATGAAGGCGGAGGTGGCGATCCCTGCGGCGAAATTGTCGGCGGAGATCGCTATGGTCAACATCCACAGGTTGTAACCCATTTGGGCCTGAACGGCGAACAGCAGATTGGTGACGGCGACTAAGATGGCGCCGACGAACAGGATCCTCATGGTGCCGTAGCGAAAGACCAGGATCCCCCCGGCGGCGGCGCCCGCTAGGGTCATGATCACCCCGTAGATCTTGGAGATGGCGGCGATCTCCTCTTTCGAGAACCCCATGTCGACGTAAAAGACGTTGGCCATGACCCCCATTACGATGTCCGAGATCCGATAGCAGGCGATGAGGGCGAGGATCAGCAGGGCCTGTTTGCCATAGCGGCCGAAGAAGTCGGCAAAGGGGGCAATAACGGCACTGTAGCCCCAGGCCACAAATACGGCGAGGGGGCGGGGCAGGTGGGCAAAGCGCGCCAGTTGGTCGCGCTGCACCAGATCGGCACAGGCTCTGTCCACGTTTGGCTCGCGGGCCAGCAAGGTGGCGCTGAGCCCGATCAGCATGGTGATGGCCATCGCCAGATAGGCGGCGTGCCAGGCTTCGATCCGATATTGGCTGGGATCCGGATCGGCCCACGCGGCGATCGCCAGGGCGCCGGCGCCGGAGAAGATCATCGCCAGCCGATAGCCCATCTGGTAGGCAGCGGCCAATGCTGCTTGCATGTTTTCCGGCGCCGCTTCGATGCGAAACGCGTCCACGGCGATGTCCTGGGTGGCGGAGGCGAACGCCACCACCAGGGCAAGGAGCACCAAGGTTTGCAGATTGCTCAGCGGATCGCTGTAGGCCATGGCGGCCAGGCCGAGCATCAAGACCAGTTGTGACAGTAACAGCCAACTGCGGCGGCGGCCTAGGGTGCGGGTCAGGATAGGGATGGGCAAGCGATCCACCAGCGGGGCCCAGAGGAACTTGACGCTGTACGCTAAGGCGACCCAACTTAAAAAACCGATGGTGGCGCGTTCGATCCCGGCTTCACGCAGCCAGAATGATAATGTGCCAAACACCAGTGCCAACGGCAGGCCAGAGGAGAAGCCCAGTGCCAGTAGGGTCAGCACCCGCTTGTGGGCGTAAACTTTGAGGGCACCGAGGCGTTGACGAAAGGCTGGGGTGTTGGACATAAACAGGGGATCACCGTTTGGCTCTAGGGTATGGCTCCAGCTTAGAGGGCCTGTGGGGGGCAAACAAGCATCAGGACCGTCGGAGGGAGTAGGATGCGATCTGATCCTAATAGGTTAAGACGGAGTCACGCCGGAGAAACTTGAAACGACAGGGCGAGGCACGGTTGCCGCGCGCCGCCCTGTGGTGTTGGCTTGGGATCACTCCGGCCGCAGGCGGACGCTGATCAAGCGGAGCGGGGCGATAGGGACGGTTTCAGCGCCGACGGCGTCGTGCCAGTCGGTGGCGACCGCGCCCATCTGCTCGAGCACCGCTAGCCCTTCGGTGATCTCGCCGAACACGGCGTAGCCCCAGCGGCGACCGGGATCCAAGCTCTCGTTGTCGTTGAGGTTAAAGTAGAACTGATCGGTGGCGCTGTGGGGATCCCGACCGCGCGCCATGGCGATGGTGCCCACTTGGTTGCGCAAGCCGTTACCGGACTCGTTGATAATGGGCTCGCCAGACGGTAACGGCTCATAGCCATTGCCAAAGCCACCGCCTTGCACCACAAACCCCGGCACCACCCGATGAAACAGGCTGTCGTCGTAGTGGCCGTTAACCACATAGGTCAGAAAGTTATCGATGGTGCGGCGCGCCCGGCTGCGATCCAGCTCAACCACGATCTGACCGAGGCTGGTGTCCATCTCGACCACAGGAAACAGGTTATCCGGTTGGATCCGAGGGTCGGGCTCGGCCCAGGCGCAGGGCGTCAGTAGCAGGGCGATCAAAAACCACATCCGTGTCATGGTCAGGCTCCTTATTGAATAAACCGATGCAGCTCAGGATCATCCAAGATGGCATTGAGCAGTTGCTGTAATCGGTCATTGATCTCACGCTCGAGTCGGGCGGCATCGGCTTGTAGGAGTCCGCTGAACTCGCCCCGGGCTTGGTAGCGTTTGACCAGCTCACGCTGGCCCTGGGTGATGTTCAGACGGGCAACTAAAGTGCTGTTGGCGTTGTGCGCAAACAGGTCTTGCTGGACATCCATGCGCAGGGTTTCCAGGTTGAGCTCCATGCGGATCTCACCGTCGCTGCCGATGCGGTAGCCCATCTGTGTGAGGCCATCGGCCAAGCCTTGCTCAAACAGCTGGCGCGGGTTGGTGCTGGCACTGAGCAGGGTGGCGGCTTCGCCGTCGCGCTCGATGCGTGCCAGATAGGTTTCGCTGCGCAGATCCAGGCTGGAAAGGGCGATGCTGCGCGGTTGGGCAGCGGAAGCGGCCGAGTGGGGCTCTAATGGCGCGAGGATCAGGGATTGCGGTTGGTTGGCACATCCGGCCAACAGGGCCAAAGCGGCCAAGGTTATTTTTTTCATGCGGGACAGGGGATCATTGGTTGGGCCGTGGCGTAGCTGGCCACGGCCGGGAATTCCATTCGTCGTGATTGGCAGTTTTAGCGCTTTTGCGCTTCTAATACAACGAATTTAGCGTTGGAGGCCAAGGTTTGGCAGCCACCAAACAGGCGGGTCAGTTTGATGTGGTAGCCCAGGTGGCGGTTGCCGACGAGGAGCAGTTTACCGCCCATTTTTAGTACACGACGGGCGTCCCGGAACATCTGCCAGGCGATGTGATCGGTAACCGCTTGTTGCTGATGGAACGGGGGGTTGCAGATCACCAGATCGGCGCTGCCACCTTCGACATCGGACAGGCAGTCGTTCCACAGGGTTTCGATCCGATCGCCGAACTGGGCCGTATTGTCGCGACAGGCCATCAGTCCATGCCAGGATTCGTCCACCGCCAGAACATGGCAGTCAGGATCGGCCTTAAGGGCGGCGACGGAGAGCACGCCGTTGCCACAGCCAAGATCCACGATCTGGCCAGGCTGAGCCGGTAGGTGCTGCAGCAATAGGCGGGCACCGAGATCCAGCCGTTGGCTGCCATAGGTGTTGGGGTGGTTGCTCAGGGCCTGATCGATCTCGTCGCAATGCCATTCCAGCACCGGGGCGATGCCACTGTCGCGACCGGACAGTTGACCGTAGATCAGCCGCGCTTTTTTCACGGCGCGAGAGGGGTGCACCTCATCCAGCAGCGAGCGGGTTAACTCGGGTAAGCTGGAGGGCATGTCTTTTTGGCGCGCCGCCAGCACCACCGGCGTGCCGGACGGGAGGTGACGATTAAGCCAGTCCAGCTGCTGGGTCAGCAGGCGCAGGCTACGGGGCAGTTTGATCAGCACGCCTGCCGGGACTGGCGCATCGGCCAACTCCGCCACCTCACGATAGGTGTGCGGCACGCACGCCAGTTCATTCAGCTCCAGGTTTTGCGTCAAGCCTTGATGGCTGACGAAGGAGTCATTGAGCCAGTGTTGGGGGCGTTGTGGTTCGGTGCTGGCCATGGCGGCGGCAATGGCGCCAAACTGGTCATTGAAGATCCAGATCGGGCCGTCGGGCAGCTGATGGGCTGCGACCATCAGTTCATCGGCGGCGTCCCACGCTTGCAGGGTATCGTGCGGCGTGGGCGGAAAGCGCTCAAGGCGCAATGGGGTCTCGTTGACGATAAACTCGGTCATGTCGGTGCTTACACTGGCGAAAAGAGGAATTTTCTCAAAGATGGCACGACTTGAACAGGAGCAACAGCGGTTAACCGATCAAACTGGCCGATTGTTGGCACGTTATTGGCCCGAATGTGTGCCAGCGCCGCAGCAAGTCGCGATGGAGCGGGTGCTGGCGCGCTTGCCGTGGCGTCAGCCGGAGGTGACGGTCTTTGGCCGGCGCCACCCCATCCCGCGGCGCCAATGTTATTTGGCCTTACCCGGTTGTGAATACCGCTACAGTGGCACGCTGCTCACTCCCGAGCCGCTGCCGCGTGAGGTGGCGGACTTGATGCAGTGGCTGAATCGGCAAAGTCAGGCCGGATTCAATTCGGTGCTGGCCAACACCTATCGCGATGGCGGCGAGAGGATGGGCTGGCATCGAGACAATGAGCCGGAGCTGGGGCCGTCGCCGCCGCTGGCTATTGTCTCTTTTGGTGCGCGTCGGCGGCTGCGACTGCGCTGGACACCGAAGGACAGCCAGGCCATTGAGCTGGCGCCGGGTAGCGTGCTGTGGTTAGCGCCCGGCGTGTGGCACTGTCTGCCGGCGTCACGTCGAGCTCAGGCGCCGCGCACCAGTTTGACCTTTCGCCGGGTGATCCCGGGCTTTTATCGCTCGCGCTGACAGGGTATAACCGAGCCGGTAGGCAATGCCATCACTGTTAAGGAGATCAGATGCAGGCCATTATCGAGCAAAAGATCGGACAGGCGCTCAGCCCGACCCATATCGAAGTGATCAACGAAAGTCATATGCACCGCGGGCCGGCCAGTGACAGTCATTTTAAACTGATCGTGGTCAGTGCGCTGTTTGAGGGCGAGCGGCTGTTGGCGCGTCATCGTCGCGTGAATGCCATTTTGGCGCAGGAGCTGGCGGGCGAGCTGCATGCCTTGGCGCTGCACACCTATACCCCGCAGGAGTGGGCGGAGCAGGGCAGCGCGCCCCGTACGCCCAGCTGCGTCAGTTAACTCCCGTACGGGCGGCCCGAGTTCGTCGCCCAGCACGACTCCCTTCCTCCCATCCAGCCGATCGCATCGCCGTTTGTTCGGCATTTATGCACGAGCGAATTAGGATCTTGAGCGAAACTTTGTTATCAAAAGGTTACGAAGCTTTGCGGTGACAGGTTTGCATGAAACTCACGAAGAGCGTGATCGGCCCGATCGACCGACTCAGCGGCTGGCTGGGCAAGCTGTGTGCTGGCTTGATGCTATTGATGCTGCTGTTGGCGATCGCGGTGGTGGTGCTGCGCTATGGATTGGACCGGGGCTCCATCGCGTTGCAGGAGAGTGTGCTCTATCTGCACGGGTGCCTGTTTACCTTGGGCGCCGGCTTTACCCTGAGACAGCAGGGCCATGTCCGCGTCGATATCTTCTATCGGCGCTGGTCAGCGCGGCGCCAAGCCTGGGTTGATCTGCTCGGTACCGTGTTGCTGCTGTTGCCCTTTCTTGGCTTTGTCGCCTGGCAAAGCTGGCGTTATGTGTTCAATGCCTGGAGTCGGTTGGAGGGATCGGCCGAGGCCGGTGGCCTGGCGTTGGTGTATCTGCAAAAGTCGCTGATCCTGGCGTTGGTGCTGACACTGGGCCTACAAGCGCTGGCTGAGCTATGCCGTAACCTGCAGCGACTGCGGGAGGGAGCGCGATGATGGCCCTGCTGCTGTTTGTCTCTGTGTGTCTGGTGCTGCTCAGCGGATTCCCGGTGGCGTTTGCCTTGGCCGGCACCGCGTTGTGGTTTGCCGGGATCGGCCTGCTCACCGGTACGTTGGACGACGCCTACCTGAGTGCCTTACCCAACCGTTTGTATGGGATCCTCAACAACCAAACCCTGATGGCGGTGCCGCTGTTTGTGATGATGGGGGTGACGCTGGAGCGCTCGAAACTGGCGGAGCAGTTGCTGGACGCCATGGGGGCGCTGTTCGGGGGGATCCGGGCTGGGCTGGCTCTGTCTGTGATGGTGGTTGGCATGTTGCTGGCGGCCAGTACGGGGATCGTCGGGGCCACGGTGGTGACCATGGGGTTGATGTCGCTGCCGGCGATGATGAAGCGCGGCTATGATCCCGGCTATGCCGCCGGGGCGATCTGCGCCACCGGCACACTCGGCCAGATCATCCCCCCCTCCATCGCCCTGGTGCTGTTGGGCGATGTGCTCTCTTCCGCCTATCAACAGGCGCAGTTACAGATGGGGATCTTCTCCCCCCGCACGGTGTCGGTGGGGGATCTGTTTGCCGGTGCCTTGCTGCCAGGTCTGGTGCTGGTGGGCTTGTATATGCTCTACACCTTGCTGCTGGCTTGGCGCCGGCCCCACTATTTTGCGCCGGCGGAGGCGGTGCCGCTCGATCGGGCCTTATTGGCTCGATTGATGGTCGCCCTGGTGCCGCCGATCGCACTGATCTTACTGGTACTGGGCTCGATATTGATGGGCTTGGCGACGCCGACAGAAGCCGCCGGGGTGGGTGCATTCGGTGCCCTACTGCTGGCGCTGATCCGCCGGCAATTGTCTGCTAGAGCGCTGCTTGGCGCGCTGGAGGAGACGGTTAAGATCACCAGCATGGTGTTTATGATCCTGTTTGGCGCCGCCCTGTTCTCTTTGGTGTTTCGAGGCCTAGGCGGCGAGGCGCTGATCCACCAGTTGCTGACCGATCTGCCCGGTGGCGTGGTGGGGGCGACTCTGGTGGTGATGGCGGTGATCTTCCTGTTGGGCTTTATCCTGGATTTTATCGAGATCACCTTTGTGGTGGTGCCTTTGGTTGCCCCGACGCTGTTGATGCTGGGGCTGGATCCTATCTGGCTGGGGATCATGCTTGGCTTGAATCTGCAGACCTCCTTTTTGACCCCACCGTTTGGTTTTGCCCTGTTTTATTTGCGGGGCGTGGCGCCACCGAGCCTCAACAGTGCCACGCTGTACCGGGGGGTGATCCCGTTTATTGCCATTCAGCTATTGATGATGGGTTTGTTGGCGCTGTGGCCCGCTTTGGCCACCTGGTTGCCGCAGCAGATCTACGGCTCGTAGGCGCAACCAAGAGACAGAGGAGCGAGACATGATAAAACGGAAAGCGCGCGGATTGTGGGCCGGTGCGGTGTTGGCACTCACCATGATGGGCTGTCAGCCAGCCCCTCAGCCGGGTGGGGAAGAGCGTGGCGCGGAGGTGGCGGCGCCGATCGAATGGAAGTTGGTGACCTCTTGGCCCAAGAATTTTCCCGGCTTGGGAATGGCGCCTGAGCGCTTTGCCGAGATGGTGACTCAGATGTCGGCGGGCCGGCTGAGCATCACCGTATTCGGTGCTGGCGATCTGGTGCCGGCGTTCGAGGTGTTTGATGCGGTCAGTCAGGGCACGGCTGAGATGGGGCACAGCGCGGCGTATTACTGGAAGGGCAAGGCCCCGGCGGCGCAACTGTTTGCTTCCATTCCCTTTGGTATGAACGCGCAGCAGATGAACGGCTGGCTCAATTACGGCGGTGGCATGGCGTTATGGCGTGAGGTGTACGCGCCGTTTGGGATCGTGCCGCTTGCGGGCGGCAATACCGGCGTGCAGATGGGCGGTTGGTTTAATAAGGAGATCCATTCGCTGGAAGATCTGAAAGGATTGAAGATGCGCTTGCCGGGGTTGGGCGGTGAGGTGCTGGCCCGGTTGGGCGGTGTGCCGGTGACCTTACCGGGACGGGAGCTGTTTACGGCGCTGCAGACCGGCGCGATCGATGCCACCGAGTGGGTGGGGCCCTATAATGATCTGGCTTTTGGTCTGCATAAAGCGGCCAAGTATTACTACTATCCGGGCTGGCATGAGCCGGGAACCACCCTAGAGTTTTTGGTGAATGAAGCGGCGCTCGATGCGCTGCCCGATGATCTGCGTGCGATCGTGGAAACCGCGGCCCAAGCGGTGAATCAGGACATGCTCGATGAGTACACCAGTCGCAATATTGTCGCTCTGGATGCCTTGATCAACGAGCACGGTATCGAGCTGCGCGCCTGGCCGGATGCGGTGTTACAGCAGTTACAACAGACCACCGAGCAGGTGATGGCGGAAGAAGCGGCCAAGGATCCCGCCTTGGCTAAGGTGTGGGAGCACTATCGTCAGTTTCAGCAGGGGGTCGGGCGGTATCACAGCATCAGTGAGGACGCTTACAGTCGGCTGATGCAGCCGGAATAACGCAGGCGTTGATCTTGCTCGAGCCTAAGGTTAAGGTTTGGCCATTGGATGGCTAGACGTATAGAAGGGGATCTTTATGCCACTGTTAGACAGTTTTACCGTTGATCATACTCAGATGCAGGCACCGGCCGTGCGGGTGGCCAAGAGTATGGTGACTCCGAAAGGGGATACCATCACGGTGTTTGATCTGCGTTTCTGTCTGCCCAATGCGGAGATCCTAAGCGAGCGTGGGATCCACACCTTGGAGCACCTGTTTGCCGGGTTTATGCGGGATCACCTGAATCAGGGTGAGCAGGAGATCATCGATATCTCGCCCATGGGCTGTCGTACCGGCTTCTATATGAGCCTGATCGGCACACCCTCTGAGACCGACGTGGCGTCTGCCTGGCGTGCCAGCATGGAGGATGTGCTGGCGGTCAAAACCCAGTCGGCGATCCCGGAGTTGAATGAGTACCAGTGCGGCACCTATGAGATGCATTCGCTGGAGGAGGCGCAGGCGATCGCCTCAGGGATCCTTGCGCGCGGGATCGGCGTGAACAAGAACGACGAGTTGGCGCTCAGTGAGGCCCAGCTCAGCCGTCTATAGCCCGATTGTGGTTGAGCAGTCAAAGGCGCCGTTCGGCGCCTTTTTTGCGTTTTGGGGCGGCAGGAGGTCGATGCCCGCTCCTGCCATCGAGTGCCGGTGTAAAAATAATGTTTTGCGTTGGTTGCGGAACGGTGTGTGGTGTGATTTACTTCGCGAAATGGAAATGAGAATGGTTATTAGAGCCATTAGTAAGTAGCTAGGAGATCACCATGCGTCACACCGTTTTCCCTCTTGCTGCCGCAGCTATTGCGGTATTGGCCAGTTTCAATGCCTTGGCGGAGCAAGCCGATAGCGATCGCGGTCTGGAGATCATCACCATCTTTGGTGATGCGGATGCGATCAAAACCACGGCAGGCTCGGCCAGCTTTATCGGTCCGGAAACGCTGGAAAAGTTCGATTACACCGATGTGATGCGGGTGCTGACTCAGGTGCCGGGCGTGTACGTTTCCGAGGAAGAGGGTTATGGACTGCGTCCCAATATTGGCATGCGCGGCGCGCCGGCCAGCCGCAATGAGAAGATCACCGTGATGGAGGATGGGATCCTGGTGGCACCGGCACCTTATGCATCACCAGCGGCGTATTACTTCCCAACCATAGGTCGGATGGAGGCGGTGGAGGTGTTTAAGGGGACCTCGGCGGTGCGTTATGGGCCGCGGACCACGGGCGGTGTGCTGAATATGGTGTCGCGCCGGATCCCCAAAGAGAATGCCGCCAGCGTCAACTTGGCTTATGGCAGTGATGATTACCTTAAGGCACACGGCTGGGCCGGGGGCGGCAGTGAGCAGTTATCCGGTCTGGTGGAGTGGTTCCATTATCAGGCGGATGGTTTTAAGACCGTGAATGGCATCAATGATGAAGCGGGTTTTAAGAAAGACGACGTGATGCTTAAGCTCAAGAGCCAGAGCCTGCCCGGTGCGGCGATCTATCAGGAGACCGAATTTAAGTTCCATTACGCCAATGAAGACTCGGACGAGACCTATTTGGGCCTGACCGATGCGGATTACCGTGCCGATCCCTACCAGCGTTACAGCGCCAGCCAGAAAGACAATATGGACACCGAGCGTTATGGCTACCAGCTCAATCACTACGCCCGGTTGAGCGATAGCCTGGAATGGAACTCGGCGATCTACTACAACGAGTTTTCTCGCAATTGGTACAAGACCAGTGGCGGTTTGGTCGATGAGGCCGCCGCGTTTGATAAGGATCCTGCTGGCAGTACGCCGATGGAGGTTGCTGTCAAAGCCAATAACCGCGATTACACCGCCTGGGGGATCCAGACGCAAGCCCGTCAGCAGCTGGGCGACCATGCGCTGACGTTTGGGGTGCGCTATCACGAAGATGAGATGGATCGCTTCCAATGGGTGGACACGTACGAGCTGGGAGCCGATCAGCGTATGCGCTTGATCGAAGCGGGGATCCCCGGTACCGATTCCAACCGGATCGAGTCCGCCGATGCCTGGTCGGGCTTTATTGCTGCCGAGCTGGTATTTGGTGCGCTGCAGGTGGATGCGGGCGTGCGCTACGAGCATGTCGAGACCCTGCGTGAGGACTGGGGCAAGGAAGATCCCAGCCGTAGCGGCGATCCGGCGTTGCGGGAAAATACCACCGACGGGGTGATGCCGGCGCTGGGCTTTACCTATCTGCTGGGCGATGAGTGGGTGGTGCTGGCGGGCGTGCAAAAAGGCTTTGCGCCGCCATCGCCGGGCAATAACGAGGCTGAGGAAGAGGAGAGCTGGAACTACGAGGCCGGCGTCCGCTTTGATAATGGCTTGCTCAGTGCGGAGTTGATTGGCTTTATATCCGATTACGACAATCTGCACGGCAACTGCACCGCGGCGCAGGGCTGTGATGAGGATAAGATCGGTGATCAGGAGAACGCCGGCGAATTCGAGGTGCAAGGCCTGGAGCTCTCCGCCGATCTGCGGCCGGAGTTGGCGGGCTTGATCTGGCCGATGGGTGTGCGCTACACCCTGTCGCAGACGGAGTTTCAAAACGCGTATGTGTCCGAGATCTGGGGCGACGTCGAGGTGGGGGATGAGATGCCTTACGTGCCGGAGCACCAGCTGCAGCTGACCGCCGGGGTGGAAGGCGACCACTGGGATCTGAACCTGCTGGGACGCTATCAGTCCGATATTCGCACGCAAGCGGGTGTGGGCAGTATCCCGACTGGGGAGCTGATCCCGTCGCGCTGGGTCATGGATCTCTCCGCCCACTACCGCATTGATGACCGGCAGAAGATCTCCATCACGGTGGACAATGTGTTGGATGAGACCTACATCGCGACCCGGGTACACGGTGGCATTCAAACCGGCAAGCCACGCAGCGCGATCTTAGGCTATCAGTTCGACTTCTAAGCTGTTGCTCTGGCAGTAAAGGGCAGCGATTAGCTGCCCTTTTTCGATCCTTAATAAGGAAGAGGCTGATGACGGGGTAACTTCCGCTGCTGACACAGCAAGCTTTTTAAAAACAAGCCAAATATATGGATGCGGTTCAGATAAAGGCGCCGCTGACTGGAACAAACTCTCCACTATTGCTGCCAAATTGACCGGCTTGGGCGGAGTTTGCGTCTCAAACCTGTGATTGGACAAAGGTAATGCCATTTTTCATAGATGGATTTTGACCTTTGCGGTATGATGCGCTCGAGCCGCCGTGATGCAGGTCGCAAAACCCAGCAAAGTTTGCGCTCTTTTGCAAAGGTGGTGGAATTGAGAGTGGTATCAGTTGGGCCGCTGCTTTGGATGTAAGGCGGCGGCACAGATGGACTTCCCAGCAAAGCAGTGCATGTGAGTATGATTACAATAAAGCAAGGATTGGATCTGCCGTTAGCCGGTGGACCAGAGCAAGTCATCCAAGATGGCGCCGCTGTGTCTCGCGTTGCGATCTTAGGTGAAGAATATGTGGGCATGCGGCCGACCATGCAGGTGCGGCTCGGTGATCGGGTTAAAAAAGGTCAAACGATCTTTGAAGACAAAAAGAACCCGGGTGTGCGCTTTACGGCTACCGCCAGTGGCACCATCAGTGAGATCAACCGAGGGGCTCAGCGGGTTCTTCAGTCGGTGGTGATCGAGATCGACGGTGATGACGAAGTCACGTTTGCCCAAACTGCGCCGGAGCAGTTGGCGCAGTTAGACCCGGCCGCGATCCAAGATAATCTGGTCAGCAGCGGTTTGTGGACCGCGCTGCGGACCCGGCCATTTAGCAGGGTGCCCGCCTTAAACAGCCGTCCGGCAGGATTGTTTGTCACCGCGATCGACACCAACCCGTTGGCCGCGGATCCTCGGGTGGTGATCGCCGCCCAGGCCGATGCCTTCCGTCATGGTTTGATGGTGTTGTCGCAGCTTAGTGACGGCAAGCTGTACCTCTGCCAGGATGAGGGGGAGCCGTTACCTGGGGCCGAATTGGCACCGATCAGCGCGCATCAATTCAAGGGACCGCACCCCGCCGGTCTGACCGGCACCCATATCCATACCTTGATGCCAGCCAGCGCGAAGCGAACCGTTTGGAGCATCAATTATCAGGATGTGATCGCCATCGGGACCCTGTTCGTCGAGGGACGTCTGGATTGTCAGCGGGTGATCTCGCTGGCGGGCCCTATGGTGGTGCGTCCCCGCTTGATCAAGACCTGTCTCGGGGCCGATCTGTCCCAACTGACCGCGGGTGAATTGAGCGAGAAGCATGTCCGGGTGATCTCTGGCTCGGTGCTCAATGGCCGTGCCGCCAGTGACGTTCACAGCTTCCTCGGGCGCTACCATCTGCAGATCAGCGTACTGGCCGAAGGGGATGAAAAAGAGTTATTGGGCTGGGTTTTGCCCGGTGCCAATAAGTATTCCATCACCCGCACCTTCCTGTCTCATTTCAGCCCGAGCCGGCTGTTTAATATGACGACCACTACTGGCGGTTCGGATCGGGCCATGGTGCCGATCGGCAACTATGAGCGGGTGTTGCCGCTGGATATCTTGCCGACGCTGTTGCTGCGCGATCTGATCGCCCGGGATACGGATAACGCGCAGTTGTTGGGCGCGTTGGAGCTGGATGAGGAAGATCTGGCGCTGTGCACCTTCGTGTGTCCCGGCAAATACGATTATGGCCAAGAGCTGCGCGCTTGCCTTGAGATCATCGAGAGGGAAGGCTAATGAGTCTGAAACAGTTTTTTGAGCGCATTGAGCCTCAGTTTGAGAAGGGCGGGAAATACGAGAAGTGGTACGCCCTGTTTGAAGCGGCATACACCATCTTGTATACCCCGGGACACACCACGAAGGGGCGCACCCATGTGCGCGACAACATCGATCTGAAGCGGATGATGATCACCGTTTGGTTGTGCCTGTTTCCTGCACTGTTCTTTGGCATGTACAACGTGGGTTGGCAGGCACAAAGCGCGTTAGCGGGCGGGTTCGCCGTGCCGGATCTCTGGCAGGTGGGGCTGTTTGAGCTGCTCGGTGGCAGCCTGACCGCCGACACCGGGATCGGCGGCCTGATGTTGTATGGGGCCTGTTTCTTCCTGCCGATCTACGCCGTGACCTTTGCGGTGGGGGGATTTTGGGAGGTGCTGTTTGCCAGCGTGCGCAAGCATGAGATCAATGAAGGCTTCTTCGTTACCTCCATCCTGTTTGCCCTGATCCTGCCTGCGACCATCCCCTTGTGGCAAGTGGCCATCGGGATCAGCTTTGGCGTCGTGGTGGCAAAAGAGCTGTTTGGTGGCACCGGGCGTAATTTCCTCAACCCGGCATTGGCCGGGCGTGCCTTCCTGTTCTTTGCTTACCCTGCCGAGATCTCTGGCGATCTGGTCTGGGTCGCGGCGGACGGCTTCTCCGGTGCGACCTTGTTGAGTCAGGCGGCGGCGGGCACCCTGGAGTTTGCCGATTACGCTTGGTATGCCGCGTTCTCCGATCCGGCCTGGCAGGATGCCTTCCTGGGCTTTGTCGCCGGCTCGGTCGGTGAAACCAGCGTGCTGGCTTTGACCCTAGGGGGGTTGATCATTATCTATACCCGCATCGCTTCTTGGCGCATTGTCGCCGGCGTGATGGCGGGGATGATCGCGGCGGCGTCGCTGTTTAACCTGATCGGCTCCGACACCAATGCGATGTTCCATGTGCCGTGGACCTGGCATCTGGTGACCGGCGGCTTTGCCATCGGCATGTTCTTTATGGCGACCGATCCCGTGTCTGCCTCCTTTACCAATCAAGGCAAGTGGGCCTATGGCGCGTTGATCGGCGTGATGGTGGTGCTGATCCGGGTGGCCAACCCGGCCTTCCCGGAAGGGATGATGCTGGCGATCCTGTTTGCCAACTTGTGGGCGCCGATCTTCGATCACCTCACCGCGCAAGCCAACATCAAGCGGAGGATGGCACGTAATGTCTAAGTCTAACGATACGATGGGCAAGACCCTGGGTGTGGTCATTGGCCTGTGTCTGGTTTGCTCGCTGGTGGTGTCCGGTGCGGCGGTATCGCTAAAGCCACTGCAAAAGCTCAATAAAGAGCGGGATACTCAGCGCTATGTGTTGGAAGCGGCGGGCCTACTGGACCAAGCCAACGGCGATGTGCCGGCCACGTTCGAGCGTTATATCGATGCCCGTGTGGTCGAGTATGACACCGGGGATTTTCTCCCTCAGATCGATCCCCGCAGTTACGATCTGGCGATGGTGGCGCGGGATCCCGCCAGCTCGGCGAAACCCGTCAATGATGTCGCTTCGATCGGTCGTCGCGCCCATTACGGCGTGGTGTATTTGGTCAACAACGAGGCCGGTGAGCTGGATACGGTGATCTTACCGGTTCATGGCTATGGCCTGTGGTCGACCATGTACGCGTTTTTAGCGTTGGCGCCAGATATGAACACCATCAAGTCTTTGGTCTATTACGATCAGGGCGAAACCCCAGGTCTGGGGGCAGAAGTGGTCAATCCGCGCTGGAAGGCGCAATGGGCGGGCAAGAAGCTGTTTGATGAGACCGGTGAGCTGGCGATCTCTGTGGTCAAAGGCGGTGCGCCTGCCGGGGATATCCATGGTGTCGATGGCTTGTCTGGTGCGACCCTGACCAGCAATGGGGTGAACAACAGTCTGGAATACTGGCTGGGTGAAGAGGGCTTTGCCGCCTTCATCGATAAGATCCGCCAAGGAGAGCTCAATAATGGCTGAACAATCACTTAAGCAGGTCCTAACCGGACCCATCTTTGCCAATAACCCCATTGCTTTACAGGTGTTGGGGGTGTGCTCGGCTCTGGCTGTGACCACCACCATGCAGACGGCGGTGGTGATGACCCTAGCTTTGATGTTTGTCACGGCGTTTTCCAACCTGTTCATCTCTTTGATGCGCCATCACATTCCGAACAGCGTGCGCATTATTGTGCAGATGACGGTGATCGCCTCTTTGGTGATCCTGGTGGATCAGATCCTCAAGGCCTACGCCTACGACATCGCCAAGCAGCTGACCGTGTTTGTCGGGTTGATCATCACCAACTGCATCGTGATGGGGCGAGCTGAGGCGTACGCGATGAAGAGTGCGCCACTGCCAAGCTTTCTCGATGGGATCGGCAATGGCTTGGGTTACGGCTTTATCTTGCTGACGGTTGGCTTCTTCCGTGAGCTGCTGGGCAGCGGCACCCTGTTCGGCTTCGAGATCCTGCCGAAGATCTCCGAAGGGGGCTGGTATCAGCCCAATGGCATGATGCTGCTGGCACCCAGTGCCTTCTTCCTGATCGGCTTTATTATCTGGGCGCTGCGCACCTGGAAGCCGGATCAAGTTGAGCCGAAGGAGTAAGGAAACCACATGGAACATTATCTGAGCCTGTTTGTTCGGGCGGTCTTTATCGAAAACATGGCGCTCTCCTTCTTCTTGGGAATGTGTACCTTTCTCGCGGTGTCGAAGAAGGTGGCGACCTCGTTTGGCCTGGGCGTGGCCGTGGTGGTGGTGCTGACCCTGGCGGTGCCGGTGAACCAGCTGATCTACACCAATATCCTCGCGCCGGGCGCGCTGGCGTGGGCGGGGATGCCCAGTGCGGACTTAAGCTTTTTGCAGTTCATCACCTTTATCGGCGTGATCGCCGCGTTGGTGCAGATCTTGGAGATGATCCTCGATAAGTATTTCCCGCCGTTGTACAACGCGCTGGGGATCTTCTTGCCGCTCATTACGGTGAACTGCGCCATTTTCGGTGCGGTCTCGTTCATGGTGCAGAAGGATTACAACTTTGCTGAGTCCGTGGTGTATGGCCTCGGTGCGGGTACGGGCTGGGCGATCGCCATTGTTCTGTTGGCCGGGTTGCGTGAAAAAATGAAGTACGCCGATGTGCCGCACGGGTTGCGGGGCTTGGGGATCACCTTCATTACCGTCGGTTTGATGGCGTTGGGCTTTATGTCCTTCTCCGGGGTGTCGCTGTAAGCGGCGCTGGCATAGGAAGTTAAAGGAATAGTCGATGGAAATTGTACTCGGCGTTGCGATGTTTACGGCGATTGTGACCGCATTGGTGCTGGTGATCTTGTTTGCCAAGTCCAAACTGGTGGCCAGCGGTGACATCATCATCAGTATTAACGGCGATCCCGATAAGGCGATCACCACCACACCCGGCGACAAGTTACTGGGCGCGCTGGCGGGCGAGGGGATCTTCATCTCCTCCGCCTGCGGCGGTGGCGGCTCTTGCGGTCAGTGCCGGGTGAATGTGAAGTCCGGCGGCGGCGAGATCCTGCCGACCGAGCAGAGTCACATCAATAAGCTGGAAGCGAAAGAGGGCTGCCGTTTGGCCTGTCAGGTTGCGGTGAAGAGCGACATGGATATCGAACTGCCGGAAGAGGTGTTCGGGGTCAAAAAGTGGGAATGCACGGTGGTTTCCAATGACAATAAGGCCACCTTCATTAAGGAGCTGAAACTGGCTATCCCTGACGGTGAGTCGGTGCCCTTCCGGGCGGGCGGTTACATTCAGATCGAAGCCCCGGCCCACCACGTCAAATATAAGGATTTCGATATTCCAGAGGAGTATCGCGCCGACTGGGAACGTTTTGGTTTCTTCGATATTGAGTCGAAGGTGGATGAAGAAACCATCCGTGCGTACTCCATGGCGAACTACCCGGAAGAGCATGGGATCATCATGCTTAACGTGCGGATCGCCTCGCCGCCACCCAATAACCTGTCGCTGCCCGCCGGCAAGATGTCTTCCTATATCTGGAGTCTGAAAGCCGGTGATAAGGTCACCATCTCCGGGCCGTTTGGTGAGTTCTTTGCCAAGGATACCGCGGCTGAGATGGTGTTTATTGGCGGTGGTGCGGGCATGGCACCGATGCGCTCCCATATCTTCGATCAGCTCAAGCGCTTAAATTCCAAGCGTAAGATCAGCTTCTGGTATGGTGCACGGTCGAAGCGTGAGATGTTCTATGAGGACGATTTCGACGGCTTGGCCGATGGCAATGATAACTTTGCCTGGCACGTGGCCTTGTCCGACCCGCAGCCGGAGGACAACTGGGACGGTTACACTGGCTTCATCCACAACGTGCTGTATGAGAATTATCTCAAGGATCATGAGGCGCCGGAAGATTGTGAGTTCTACATGTGTGGACCACCAATGATGAACTCTGCGGTGATCAATATGCTGAAAGATCTAGGGGTTGAAGACGAGAACATTCTGTTGGATGATTTCGGCGGTTAAGCCGTCCCCACGAACAAAGAGCGTTTATGTCGTATCCTAACGTTATCAAGTGGCTGGCCCCATTGGGGCTGGCCCTTCTTCTCTCTGGCTGTGGTCGTGCGCCGGTGATCGAAAGCATCACGGGTCACACCATGGGCACCACGTATCACATCTCCTGGGTCGCTCAGCCGACCAGCGAGTCGACCAGTCAGATCCAGGCGGCGATCGATCACCGGCTAGAGCAGGTGAACGACTCCATGTCGAATTGGCGCCAAGAGTCGCTGATCAGCCAGTTTAACCGGCAGCCTGCCGATACGCCGCTGTTGGTGGATGCGGATTTTATGGCGGTGATCCGCGAATCGGTTCGCTTGCATGCGCTGACCCAGGGTACGCTCGATATCACGGTGTCGCCGCTGGTGGATCTGTGGGGCTTTGGTCCGGATGGCCGGATCGAGACCGCACCGAATGACGAGGCCATCGCCGCGGCGCGGGCGCTCACCGGCTTGGATCATCTGCAGTTTGAAGGTCTGAACCTGACCAAGACGCTGCCCGGCTTGACCCTCAATCTCTCTTCGGTGGCCAAGGGCTACGGCGTGGATGTGGTGGCTGAGTTATTGGAGCTGCGCGGCTTGGATAACTATCTGGTTGAGATCGGTGGGGAATTACGGGTGAAGGGGGTGAAGCCCGACGGCGCGCGCTGGCGGATCGCGGTCGAGCAGCCAGACAGTTATGGCCGGGAGATCGCCCAGATCATCGAGCCCGGCGATATGGCGGTGGCGACGTCAGGGGATTACCGGATCTTCTTTGAGGAGAACGGCGAGCGCTTTTCTCACATCATCGATCCGCGCAGCGGTCGTCCGGCCACCAGTCGGGTGGCGTCGGCCACCGTGTTGGATCCCTCGGCGATGACCGCGGACGGATTAGCGATGGCGATGATCGTGCTGGGGGCGGAGGCGTCGCTGGCTTTGGCCGAGCGCGAGGATCTGGCGGTGATGCTGATCGAGAAGCACGCCAACGGCGATTTTGAGGTACGCTATTCCAGCGCGTATCAACCCTATCTGATGGAGAAGTAACCATGAGCACATTTCTGGCGACCTTTGTCATTATGTTGATGGTGATCGGGCTGATGTCCGTAGGCTATTTGATCAAACGGCGCACGCTCAGTGGGTCCTGCGGCGGGCTCGGCGCCATTGGGATCGATAAAGCCTGCGATTGCCCCGAGCCATGCGATAAACGTAAGGCCAAGATGGCCGAAGAGGCCCGGCGTCAGCGATTGGATCGCGACCGGATCCTATAATGAAAAGCGGCCTGTACAGGCCGTTTTTTTGTTTTAAATCATTCCATTGCGTTTTTCTTCTTAATGCGTATGTTGTAAATAGCTGTATATTGAGACAGCAAACCAATAACAACAAGGCTGACAGGCTTGTCGGTCAAGATCGCACAAGGGGAGAGAAATGGATTTCTTGCGTCGCTCTATTACTCGGCAGTTGGTGGCCGCCATTGCCGGATCCGTCTTTATCATTCTATTGTTCGGTAGTGTACTGCTGGTGAATAAGACGGCCAATGTCGCCCGAGCCCAGCTTGATATCGGCATTGACCGCTTATTGAGCTTCAAGAGTGCTCAGATCACCGGTTTCTTCGAGGCCAGGGGACAGGTGATCCACAGTGTGTTTGCCAGCCCGCAGGTGCAACGTTTCTTCGCCGAGTACGACCGACGCGGCGGAACGCTCAGCGGCGATCCCGACTACGCCGATCTGGTGCAGTATTTCCGCTTTTTCTCTGCGCAGGATCCGGCCATCAAGTCGGTCTTCTTTGGCTCGGAAAATACCCACGAGTATTTCGATCTCGAAGGGCGCTATGAGGGCGATCCCAACTACTACACCAGCAAGCGGCCTTGGTGGGGCGAAGCTAAGGGCAAGGATCGCCTCTATGTGTCGGATCCGGCGGTGGATGCCAACGACGGCTCGGTGTCAGCCACGATCAAGCGCACCGTGTATGATCTGTCCGGGCGATTTCTCGGGATCGGCGGGATGGATATCCTGGTCAGCACCATCGGTGAGCAACTGCTGTCTCAGGTGCAATACGAAGGCCAGGGTCAGGCGTTCATGCTGACCGATGAGGGCAAGGCGGTGTTCTTCCCGGCGTTTGATGAGCAGTTTAAGCCGGGGGATCGGATCGGCCAATTGGACGGAGACGATAACTACGCGCACTTTGCTCAACTGCAAACGGCGATGGAGCGCCAAGAGCAGGGCCACAGCGAGGTTGAGTATCAGGGCGAGACCATGGTGGTGCGTTGGCAGCCGATCCACAGCGACTACCCGCAGGTCAATTGGCGCCTCGGTCTGATGATCCCCAAGGCTTACCTGACTGAACAGATCCTGTCCGTTCGTTTGGATACCACGGTCAAGGGGGTTGGATTTACCTTGCTGATCTCCTTGCTGGTGTGGGCGTTGTTACTGCCGCTGCGCCGTCAATTGAAGCGGCTGCTGGCGGCGATGGAGGAGATCGGCGATGGCGATGCGGATCTGCGACGTCGTATTGACATCAATCGCATCGACGAGATGGGCAAGCTGGCCCGCGCCTTTAACCGGTTTGCGGAGAAGGTGCATGGCTTGATTAGCCGTTCGTCGGCCATGACCTGCGAGGTGAAGGAGGCCAGCGAACAGGCGCAGGTGGCCTGCACCGACACGCTGGCGGCGATCGAACACCAGCAGGGGCGGATCGAGCAGATCAGTACGGCGACCACGGAGATGGCGCAGACCAGTCAGGAGATGGCCGATCGGGCGCAGCATGTCTTCGGTCACGCCAATGCGGCGCAGAGCCAGGTTGGCCAGGCCAATGAGGTGGTGGTCCAGGCGGAGGACCGCCTCGGATTGCTCAACGGCAAGGTGCAAGAGGCCGCCAGTGTGGTGGCGGTGCTGGGGAATAACGCGTCGCAGATCGGCGAGGTACTGGAGGTGATCCGAACCATCGCCGAGCAAACCAATCTGCTGGCACTCAATGCCGCCATCGAGGCCGCCCGGGCTGGCGAGCAGGGCCGCGGCTTTGCCGTGGTGGCCGACGAGGTGCGCACCCTGGCGTCGCGAACGCAAGACTCCACCGCCAACATCCAGCGGATCATTGAGCAGCTGCAACAAAGCAGCGAGACCGCGCAGCAGGTCATGGTCCAAAGCTGTGAGGAAGCGGCGGCGTCGGCGGCGGTCTCTGAGCAGCTGCGCGCGGCACTGGCTCAGGCGCAGGATGCGGTGCAGGGGATCCAAAGCGAGATCCAGTCGATCAGCACGGCGATCAGCCAGCAGGCGACGGCCGCGGGGGATATCGATGAGAAGGTGGTGGCCGTGCAGGAGCTGATCCAGGAAACCGGTCAGCGCTCGCGTTCGCTGGCGCACAGTATCGGCAATGTGTCGCAAGCCAGTGACGGCATCGAGCGGCAGCTCAGTCGGTTTAAGGTGTGATGCCGCTCAGATTAAGTTCTGAGTCTGTCCGCCGTTGGGCATGGCCTCAGCGGCGCAATCACGTTGTTATGATCGTTTCGCAGCGCCGCCAGCTCTGTGCCAAACCCACCGAAAGCAACAACCGGCAACGGCCCTGTGGGGCCATTTGCTGCCACAGGGATTGAGCGCCGATAAGACTGTGATATGATAACTGTATGTTTATACAGTTTGATGGTGCACAAGGCCATCGGTTGCAGTGAGATCCTGACTTATGGTTGAGCCGATCAGACAGCGCAAGATCATCCATGTGGATATGGATTGCTTCTTTGCTGCCGTGGAGATGCGGGATTTTCCCGAGTTGCGGGACAAACCGATCGCGGTCGGCGGCCCGGCCAACAGCCGCGGGGTGATCTCCACCTGCAACTATGAGGCCCGCCAGTATGGGGTGCGCAGCGCCATGCCCAGCAGCGAGGCGCTGCGCCGCTGTCCCGGCTTGATCCTGGTGCCGGGCCGGATGTCGGTCTATAAAGCGGTCAGCCAGCAGATCCGGGCGATCTTTGCGCGCTATACCGAACTGATCGAGCCCTTGTCACTCGATGAAGCCTATTTGGATGTCACTGACTGTCACCAGTGCCGTGGTAGCGCGACCCTGATCGCCCAGCGGATCCGCGCCGAGATCCAGGCCGAAACCGGCCTGACCGCCTCCGCCGGGATCGCGCCCAATAAGTTCATCGCCAAGATCGCCTCGGACGAGAATAAGCCCAATGGTCAGTGCGTGGTGCTGCCTGAGCAATGCGCGGCGTTTGCTGCGGCGCTGCCGCTGCGTAAGATCCCAGGAGTCGGCCCCCGCACCGCAGAGCGTCTGGCCGAGCATGGCCTGCAAAACGGCGCGGATGTGCTCAAGCACAGCCCGGAGCGCCTGCACGAGTGGTTGGGCAAGTTTGGGCCTGTGTTGTATCAGAGGGCTCAGGGGATCGATCCGCGTGAGGTGCAACCCCATCGGGAGCGCAAATCTGTTGGGGTTGAAACCACGGTGGCCGAGGATCTGCGCAGCGAGCAGGCGTGCCTGGATAAACTGATGAGCCTGTTGCCGGAATTGGCCCGCCGATTGGGGGAAAAGCCGTTTAAGGGGTTGAACGTCAAATTGAAATTTAGCGATTTCCAGCAGACCACGGTGGCCTGTCAGGGCAATGAGCTGGCACCGTCACAGCTGGCTGCCTTGTTGCATACCGGCTACCTGCGTGGGGAGGGCAAGGGGGTGCGACTGGTGGGGATCAGCGTGACCTTGGCATCGCACAGCAGTCCTCAGTTGAGCCTGTTATAAGCCCATTTCGAGGCGATAAGCGTTCAGTCGTGCGGGGTAATAACTCACTAGTTGATCCCCATCAAGCCGGCCTGGGGCGGATCCTTCTAGGCTGAAAGCGTGGGTGCGAAAACGTGGCCCATTCACATCGGAAACCTTCGTTGAGGAGGCCGTTATGAGGATCCGAAGCCGTTACCGTCAGATCATCACCGCCAGTGGTATGTTGATATTGGTTGGCGCCGTCTTGTTTGTGTTGGGAGGGATGTTTACCCAGGCACAACCCCTAAGGGACGTGGATTATTTTGATAATTACAGCGGTGAAAAAACCTACTGCCGCACCATCAACCACTATGCCAACGATGAAGCGAAACTGGCCCGACTGGTGTCCTATGCCGACAACAATGCCATGGACTACCTAATGTGGCGGTTTGGCAAGGAGAAGGGCAGGGACATGGTCAGTACCTGCGAGAAAGCCCGGCGGGCGCATATCATCGAGCGTTGTGCGGGGGCTGAGGAGCTGTCGGTTGAGCAAGTGGTGTTGGAATATAACCGTGAACGGATCAAGCAGAAGGGACTGATTTAACCCGACTCCACCATCGGCTCCCGGCGAAGAGCCCTGAGTATGCCCCTTATTGGTGCAATGCGCCATATGGGGGCCTGCCGTTGGTGCGCTGGCGGCGCGAGTCGCCGCGCCGGCGTCGCTGGCAATGACAGATCGGTGTTGGCCCGCTCCTTGCTGTAGAAGTAGACAACCAAGGAGTGATAAGCCCATGAGCGCAGTTGGCACCCTCGTCGTCACCGATCTGGACGGCACCTTACTGGATCACCACACCTACCAATACGATGCGGCGCAGGCCGCACTAGCGCTGTGCCGACAGCGTCGGATCCCGCTGATCTTTAACACCAGCAAAACCTTGGCCGAGAGCCAGGCGTTGGCGTCGGCCCTGTCGCTGCATTGGCCCATGGTGGTGGAGAATGGTTCAGCCATTCATCTGCCTGAGCCGCTGGAGGGCGAGCCGCGCGCCGTGATCCTGGGGCAGCCGCGACAGCAACTGGTGGCGTGGCTCCAGCGGGAGCGGCAACGCGCCGGTTTCAGTGTGCAAGGTTTCTCCGATTGGTCTGTTGCCGAGCTAGCGGCGCACACCGGTCTCAGTCTGGCTCAGGCCGAGCTGGCGCAGCAGCGAGAATACTCTGAGCCGCTGTTATGGCAGGACACGGAGCATGCGTTCCTGACATTTCAGGCATCGGCCCGGGCGCAGGGCTTTACCTTGCTCAAAGGCGGGCGCTTCTTTCATCTGTTGGGCCAGACCGACAAGGGGCGGGCCACCACTTGGCTGCGCCAGCACTATCACACGCGGTCGGGTCAGCCGGTGCAGATCATCGCCTTGGGGGATGGGCACAATGACAGCGCCATGCTCGCGGCGGCCGACGTCGCGGTTCAGATCCGCTCGCCGGTACATCCCTTCCCGCCCAAGCCCGCGGCCAAGCGGGTGATCCAAACCGAGCTGTGTGGCCCGGCAGGTTGGGCGCAAGCCCTGTTGAGCCTGTTGGATCCACAGCCAGCAGCGGCACATTAGGAGCGTAAGCATGGCGGACTATTATCAGAACGGGATCATCACCACTTTGCACAACCTGTCCAACCGACCGGTGGCCGAGTTGGAGCGTGAACTGCTGCAATTCAGTCAACACCGGCCCTTAGGCTTGGTGTTGCCGTCGCTCTATTCTGAGCTGCAGATCGATGCTCTGCCTAAGATCATCGAGGAGCTGGTTCAGGTGCCCTACCTGTCCCAGATCGTCGTGGGGTTGGATCGGGCCGATCGGGACGAATACGTCCAGGCGCTGAAGTTCTTCGATCAATTGCCGCAGCCGCATCGGGTGCTGTGGCATGACGGGCCGAGGCTGCGGGCACTGGATGCGCAACTGCAAGCCAAGGGGCTGGCGCCGGATCAGCCCGGCAAGGGGCGCAACGTCTGGTACTGTTTTGGTTATGTGCAGGCGACCCGCCGGGTGGAGGCCGTGGCGCTGCATGATTGCGACATCCTGACCTATGATCGCAGCCTGTTAGCGCGTTTGATCTACCCGGTGGCCAATCCCCGATTTAGCTACGAATTCGCGAAGGGGTACTACGCTCGGGTGGCGGGGGGCACGCTGAACGGTCGGGTGACCCGGTTATTGGTGACGCCGCTGATCCGGGCTCTTAAGAAGGTGGTGCCGGGATCGGATTATCTGGCCTTTCTTGATAGTTTTCGTTACCCGTTGGCCGGGGAGTTCTCGTTTCGGCTCGACGTGTTAAAGGATCTGCGTATACCCAGCGACTGGGGCTTGGAGATCGGGGTGCTGGCGGAGATGCAGCGCAACTATGCCACCAACCGCTTGTGTCAGGTCGACATTGCCGATGTCTACGATCACAAGCATCAGGCGTTGTCTGCGGACGACGCGACGACCGGGTTATCGCGCATGTCCATCGATATCACCAAAGCGATGATCCGCAAGCTGGCGACGCAGGGGGTGGTGTTCAGTCCCGGCGTGTTGCGCACCATCAAGGCTACCTACTACCGCATTGCGCTGGATTTTATCGATACCTACCGCAACGACGCGATGATCAATGGTTTGACCTTAGACATTCACCGCGAGGAGGAAGCGGTCGAACTGTTTGCCGAAAACATCATTAAAGCCGGCAACCACTTCCTCGATAACCCAATGGAAACCCCCTTTGTGCCGAGCTGGAACCGGGTGTTGGCGGCGATCCCGGATGTGTTTGAGCAGCTGGTCGCTGCGGTGGAGGCGGATCATCAGGAGCTGGGCGCATGACGGTATTACTTGAGACTCTTTGCGGTCATCTAGCGGCGTTGTATCCGCAGTCGGAGAGTGCTGCGCTGGCGCAACGCTTGTGCACGATTATGCGGATCATCCCGGGCGGGCCGGAGCCGGAGCCCTACTGCAACCACTGGGATGAGGGGGACGTCTATGTGATCAGCTACGCTGACAGCCTGCTGAGCGAGACCCACCTGCCGCTGGAGAATCTGCAACACTTTCTCGGTCACTATCTGGCCGAGTCGATCAGCGGTGTTCATATCCTGCCCTTCTTTCCCTATAGCTCAGACGATGGCTTTGCGGTGATCGATTACTATCAGGTCAATCAGAGCGTGGGGGACTGGCCGCAGATCCGTGAGATCGCGGCGCAGTTTGATCTGATGGCCGATGTGGTGATCAACCACTGCTCCAGTCGCAGCGGCTGGTTTGAGAACTACCGGCAGGGCAAGTCGCCGGGCAAGGGCTACTTCTTTGAAGGGGATCCGCAGGCTGATCTGAGCCAGGTGGTGCGGCCGCGCACCTCGCCACTGTTGACCAAGGTGCAGACGCTCGATGGTGAGCGCCATGTCTGGTGTACCTTTAGCGCCGATCAGGTCGATCTCGACTTTTCCAACCCTGAGGTGTTGTGCGAATTTGTCGCCATTTTGCGGTTCTATCTGGAGCAGGGGATAAGGGTGTTTCGCTTGGATGCGGTGGCGTTCGTGTGGAAGATCCCCGGCACTTCGTGCATCAATCTGGCCCAGACCCACACCTTGGTTCGGCTGCTGCGGCTGCTGATCGAGCATCAGCGCCCGGATGCGATCATCATCACTGAGACCAATATTCCTAACCAGGAAAACCTGGCCTATTTTGGCAATGGCAATGAGGCGCACGCGATCTACAACTTTGCCCTGCCACCGTTGTTGCTCAACGCGCTGCTCACCGGCAACGGCCGCCATCTGCGCAATTGGTTGATGACCCTGCCGCCGGCGCGCAGTGGCACCGCCTATTTCAACTTTATCGCCTCACACGATGGGATCGGGCTGCGCCCGGTCGAGGGGATCCTGGATCGCGCCGAGACGGATCGGCTGATCGGGGCAATGGAGCGGTTTGGTGGGCGGATCTCCTGGCGCGATAAGCCCGACGGCAGTCGCGCGGCGTACGAGATCAACATTGCCCTGTGGGAGGCGATGAAGGGCACCCTAGCCGGTGAGGATCATTGGCAGTTGGCGCGGTTTTTGTGTGCCCATACCTTGATGTTGGGAATAGAGGGGATCCCGGCGCTCTATATCCATTCGCTGTTGGCAACGGGCAATGACCATGCGCGGGTGGCGCACAGCAATCACAATCGCCACATCAATCGGCATAAGTGGGACTATCCGCAGCTCCAGGCCTTATTACAGGACGACGGCAGTCATCACCATCAAGTGTTGGCAGCGATGAAGTTGCGCTTGGCCATTCGGCGCCGGCAACGGGCGTTTCATCCCAACGCCACCCAGTACACCTTGCAGTTGGGGGATGCGGTGGTGGGCTTTTGGCGTCAGAGTCTGTGCCGGCGTCAGAGTATCTTTGCCTTGCACAATCTGACGGCGCAGCCGCAGGCGCTGGCGTTATCCTCGCTGAATCTGGCCGCACTGGATCCTTGGACTGATCTGCTCAGCGATCAGTCGTATGAGGATCACCAGGGCCAGATCGAGTTGGCCCCTTATCAGTGTGTCTGGCTCAGTAATCTGAGTGATGGTTGATTAAGTTACTGAAACTGTATTGGAAGTGACTTAGGATCAAACCTGTATTAGTGTCTGTTTGGGATAGAGAGTGATCCGGTTACGCTCCTACCGGCCCGATGACCGGGCCTTTTTTGTTGCGCTGATGGCGTCGCCGCAAGCCATGGCGTGGCTCGAGGGGGCCAAACCCCAAGCGCAGGCCCATGCCCTATTTGATCGGCTCTTGGCCGAGCGGGGACAGATGGCCGCGGGCTTGTTGCTGGGGCCCGATGGACGTGCCATCGGCCACGGCTATCTGCGCCACCTGAGTCCGGGCAGTGAAGCCGAGCTTGGGCTGGTGCTCACGCCTGAGATGTGGGGGCAGGGTTATGGCACCGAGGCCGTTCGGCGCTTGCTGGAGTTGGCATTGGTGGGGCACGGTTGCCGCCGGGTGATCTCCACGGTCGAGCCCGGTCATGGTGCCAGTTGCCGTATGTTGGAAAAGGCGGGGATGGCATGTCGAACCCAATTGCAGGATCGTTCGGGCAGCTACCTGTTGTACGAGTATCGAGCTGAGTGAGTCTGTTACAGAGCCCGGGGAGGGGCGGCCCGTCTGGACCGCCGTGTTGGGGCCGATTATCGGGCAGGGATCGCCTTGAGAACGGCCAGCAGCAATTGCCAGTATTTGGCCACCGAGTCGATGTGCACCTTCTCATCCGGTGAATGGGGGAAGCGGATAGTGGGCCCGATGGACACCATATCCAGAGCCGGATAGGGCTCCTTGAACAGGCCGCACTCCAGACCCGCGTGGATCACCTGAATGCTGGGCAGGGAGCCAAACAGCCCTTGGTAGGTTTCCCGTACGACGGCCATGATCGGCGAGCTGGGATCTGGGTTCCAGCCCGGATAGGCGCCGGAGTCGCTGCAGTGGGCACCGGCGAGTTGTGCCAGCGCCTGCAGCATATTGACCACCATGGCGCGGCCGGAATCGACTGTGGAGCGGATCAGGCACAGCACTTGAACGCTGTCGGATCCCGTCTTGACCACGCCCATATTGAGCGAGGTTTCCACCACACCGGGGAAGGCATCGCTCATGCGGATCACGCCGTGCGGCGCCGCGTGCAGCAGCGCCAGCAGGCGGCGTTGCGCCTCAGCCTCAAACACCTGCTCTGCCGCTGCAACGTCACTCAGGGTGAAGCACAGCTCGGTTTCAATGGCGGCCAGTTCGCCTCGCAGCAACCCTTGGTAATGGCTCACCAGACGTTCCAGCTCGGCCCGCTGCTCTGGGGCGACGGCAACCGTGGCGTAGGCTTCACGGGTGATGGCGTTGCGTAATGAGCCGCCCTTGAGGTGGATCAGGCGCAGGCCCAGCTCAAAGGCGTGACCAAACAGGAAACGGGCCAGCAGTTTGTTGGCATTGCCCCGGCCGGTGTGGATATCGACACCTGAGTGGCCCCCTTTCAGGCCGGTCAGCGCCAGCTCGACGGTTTGATAACCCGCAGGGAGCGCCTCGCGCGTGACGGGCAGCTCCAGTTGCACGTCGATCCCCCCGGCACAGCCCATGTAGATCTCGCCCTCCTCCTCCGAGTCGGTGTTGATCAGGATCTCCCCTTGCAGCAGGCCAGCCTCCAAGCCGAAGGCGCCGGTCATGCCGGCTTCCTCATCGATGGTCAGCAACACCTCCAACGGGCCATGCTCGATGGTGTTGTCGGCCAGCACCGCCAGTGCCGATGCCATACCGATGCCATTGTCGGCGCCCAAGGTGGTATCGGTGGCCGTGACCCAGTCGCCGTCCGCCTCGCTGACGATATAGGGGCGAATGGGATCCCGATCGAATCGGTGCGCGGTTCCGGCGTTCTTTTGCGGCACCATGTCCAGGTGGGCTTGTAGGATCACGCCTTTGCGATCGGCCATGCCGGGGCTGGCGGGCTTGCTGAGGATCAGGTTGCCGACGCGGTCAAGCCGGTGGTCGATACTCTGCTGCTCGGCCCACTGCTGAATGTGGTCACGCAGGGCCAGTTCACGTTTGGATGGGTGTGGAATGGAGCAGATGGTCTCAAACCAGCTCCAGAGGCCCTGAGGAGACAGGGAGTGTAACGACGCCATAGCAGGCTCCTTTTGCGGTGCGCGAATATGTGCGCGCCAGTGTAGCACAGCCCATTGGCTGAGCCGGTTAGGCCACACTGTCCAATGGAAGCAAGTTGTAACCGTTTGAATACAAGCTGGTTGTCCTTGAGTGTACGCAAGGGGGTGATGAAGCTGTTATGGTGAGTTATCAACCAAAATGTAGGGCAGGGAGCGTGGCGATGGGCAAGTTAGTGTGGCAAGCGGTGGCAGAGCCGGATGCGGTATTGGGGCTGGGCGATTGGGATGCCGTGGTGGTGATCAGCGACCGATTTGAGTTGGCGCAGTACCCAGCGATCAGTCATCTGATCCAGCACGCCAAGGCGGTGGATCTGCGTCTGGGGCAGGAGCCGGCCATGTTGCTGGCGCCGGGCTTGGCGGGCGGCCGATTGGTGTTGGCGCCTACTGGCTCGCTGGAGGGCGATTATGAGGATGTGCGCCGCTTTGCCGAAGCGGCGCAAAGCGGGGTGGGCTTAGCGATCCGGGCCGGTGCGCGTCGCCCGCTGCTGTTGATCGATGAGCCCACGGCGGCGCTGCGCTACAGCGAGGCGATGGCGGTGGCGATGATGGGGGCGGGCCATGAGCTGTATCGGCCCTTCGATGCGCCGGGACTGGACGTGATCTTGGGTGTGCTGGGATTGGAGCAGAGCCAGCGCGCCAACGCGCTGGAGCTGGGGCGGATCGCGGCGCGGGATCTGTGTGGTGGCGATCCGGAGCAGATGGCACCGCCGGCGTTTGCCGAGTATTGTCAGAGCCTGTTTGAGGGCAGTGCGGTGTCGGTTGAGGTGCTGAGCGATCGCGCCACCTTAGAGCGGGATTATCCCTTGCTGTCGGGCGTGGCGCGCGCCTCTTTTGGGGTCGAGCGGCATGAGCCGCGCGTGGTGCGGCTGGAGTACGTTGGTGCCGGGGTGATCGGCCGCAACTGGTTCTTAGCGGGCAAGGGCGTAACCTTCGATACCGGTGGGGCCGATCTGAAGATCGGCGGCGCCATGGCGGGGATGAGCCGGGATAAAGGCGGTGCGGCGGCGGTGGCCGGTTTGATGGTGGCGCTGGCGCAGTTGCAGCCCAAAGGCGTGCGGGTGGTGGCTGAGCTGGGGCTGGTGCGCAACAGCCTGGGGAAAGAGGCGATCGTACCGGATGAGATCATCACCGGCCATTCGGGCAAGCGGGTGCGGATCGGCAATACCGACGCCGAAGGGCGCTTGGTGCTGGCAGACTTGCTCTCTCATCTGCGTGAGCGTGCCGTGCTCACGGAGGAGCCGGTGATGTTTTCCGTCGCCACCCTGACCGGGCACGTGGTGCGCAGCTATGGGCCCTACAGCGCGGTGGTGGAGAACTCCGTGGCTCGGGCACAGGCATTGGGCGGTGAGTTACAGGCGATCTCGGAGCAGTGGGGCGAACCGTTTGAGTTGTCCCGTTTACGGCGGGAGGATCTGGCTCAGGTGGCGCCGCGCAGCCCGTCGGAGGATCTGTTGTCATCCAATAACGGTCCCTCGGTGGCGATCGCGCGGGGCCATCAGTTCCCGATGGCGTTTCTGTTGCAGGCGGGCGGTTTAGATCAGCACCAGTTGGGCAGTGATAAGCCGATCGCCTATCTGCATCTGGATATCGCCGGTGCGGCGGTTGAGCAGCGAGATCCGCTGTATGGTAAGCCGACGGCGGTGCCGGTGGCGACCCTGTTGGCGCAATTGCTCGATCACTGATGCTGGGGGCCGGGTGGATGGGTTGCCGCTCGGCCGTCGAGCCTCTGGCTCGGTATGATGAAGTAAATTGCATTCACAATCAGTCACTTGGATGTTTGGTTGTAATGCGCCTGACTGTAATAAAACTACAATATGTCGTGAGGATATGGCGGTATAAGTGGCAATTATGCAAATTTTCGTCAATCCGGCTTGTAATAAAACTACATTTTGGTACATTAGTGACCGTCGGCGGTTAACCCGCTGCCGATGCTGTGCTTGTCAGGAAGACGTTGCTTCTCCAAGGAACTGAGTATCGATGACTCCACGGAACCGAGTTTGCGCCAGGGAACCGCACCTTCGGATCTTGTCATTAATTACCTTTTTCTGGAGTGACGCATGAATTATCCGTTTTCCTACGACGTAACCCTTTATAACACTTGGTATTGCTCCTCTTGGACCACTGGCGGGATGTTTGCTTTAAAGGCGAAGTCGTAAATTGCGCTATCAACCTTTGGGATAAACCGAATTGGTTGTCCCATTTGAGACAATATTCTCTTCCTTACGCTGGCTTTTTGCCGGCGTTTTTTTTGTCTTAAATTCGATAAAACTTCATTTTAACAATGGGTTGCCATTGTTCTGTCACATAACCAAAGTGTTTTTGCTCTATTCGAGGTGGTTGCTGGCTTGGTTGGAGTAAACAACGCATAATGCCGCGCAAATTCGCTTGTCCGTTCTTACTCAAGCGCCAACAGAGCCCAAAACTCTCTTAACCTCCCCGATTTGATAGGTCTCAAAATGCTAGAGAAGCTGTTTCAGCTCACCGAGAACCGCTCCAGCGTCCGACAGGAAGTGATCGCCGGCGTAACCACCTTTTTGACCATGGCGTACATCATCTTCGTCAACCCAGCGATGCTGGCGGACGCCGGGATGGATCACGGCGCCGTGTTTGTCGCCACCTGTGTTGCCGCGTTTATTGGTTGTATGGTGATGGGCCTAGTCGCCAATTACCCGATCGCCCTGGCCCCAGGCATGGGGCTGAATGCCTTCTTCACCTACACCGTGGTGCTGGACATGCAGCACAGTTGGGAAACGGCTCTGGGGGCGGTATTCCTGTCCGGGATCCTGTTCCTGTTGCTGTCGGTGTTTAAGGTGCGCGAGTGGCTGATGAACGCCATCCCGATGTCTTTGCGTTTGGGGATCGCCGCCGGTATCGGTCTGTTTCTGGCGCTGATCGGCCTGAAGAACGCTGGGATCATCGTGGCCAACCAAGCCACCTTGGTAGGGCTGGGTGACGTCACCACCTTCTCTGCCGTGATGGCCGCCTTAGGGTTTGTCTTGATCATCGCGCTGGTGAGCTTCGGTCGCCGTGGTGCGGTAATGCTCTCTATCTTGGCGATCACCGCCCTGTCGCTGCTGTTCGGTCAGATCGACTACAACGGCCTAGTCTCCATGCCGCCATCGGTGGCGCCGACCTTTGCCGCGCTGGATATCATGGGCGCGCTTGAGGTGTCGATGGTCGCGGTGATCTTCGCCTTCTTGTTTGTCGATCTGTTTGATACCTCTGGCACCATGGTCGCCGTGGCTCAGCGAGGCGGTTTGCTGGATGAGCAGGGCCGTCTGCCCCGCGCCAATCGTGCCATGTTGGCGGATTCGAGCGCGACGCTGGCGGGGGCGATGATGGGCACCTCTACCACCACCAGCTATGTGGAGAGCACTGCGGGTGTGTCTGCCGGCGGTCGAACCGGTCTGACCGCTGTGGTGGTCGGGCTGCTGTTCTTGGGCTGTCTGTTTATCTCGCCGCTGGCGGGCATGGTGCCGGCTTACGCCACCACGGGGGCGCTGGTGTATGTCGCTATCCTGATGATGTCGGGGCTGGTGCACGTCGAATGGGACGATCTGACCGAGGCGGCGCCTGTGGTGTTGACCGCGATCATGATGCCGCTGACGTTCTCCATCGCCCACGGTATTGCCATTGGCTTTATTACCTTTGCGGCGGTGAAGTTGCTCAGCGGCCGCTATAAGGAAGTGAGCCTGCCTGTGGCGGTTCTGGCGGTGCTGTTTGTCCTTAAGTTTGCCTTCCTGTAAGGGCTGAGCCCGCCAGGTAAAGCGTTGATTTTTGCTTATAACGCCGTAGCGCTTTGCGCTACGGCGTTTTTCTTTGGGTTTGGCGTATCGACTCGCAGCATCATCCGCTTTTGAGCGGGTATGAGAATGAATGGTTATGGCGATCTTCGGCCATTTTCAGCGCATTGCCCTATGCTTTTTGGGGCGTTGCGGGTAACTTTAGGCCATTCAAGTCAAAGAGCGTGTTGTTATGGATAAAGATCTGCCGAAACGGGTCGTGGTCAAACTGGGAACCAGTGTGCTCACCTGTGGCAGTCCTAAGTTGGATCGCAGCCACATGGTGGAGCTGGTCCGGCAGATGGCCCGATTGCACCAAGCTGGGGTGGAGATCATCCTGGTGACCTCGGGCGCGATCGCCGCGGGGCGTGAGCACTTGGGCTTTCCTACCCTGGCCGATTCGATGGCCAGCAAGCAGATGTTGGCGGCGGTGGGCCAGAGTCAACTGATCCAGGTGTGGGAGCAGCTGTTTAATCTCTACGGTTTGCATGTGGGGCAGATCTTGCTGACCCGGGCCGATCTGGACGATCGTGAACGCTATCTCAATGCGCGCGATACCCTGCAGGCGTTGCTGGATCACCGCATTATCCCGGTGATCAATGAAAATGATGCGGTGGCGATCGCCGAGATCAAGGTGGGAGACAATGATAACTTGTCTGCCCTAGCCGCGCTGTTGGCACAGGCCGATAGCTTGCTGTTGCTGACCGATCAGCAGGGGTTGTACAGCGCCGATCCGCGCAATAACCCGGACGCGCAACTTATCCCGCAAGTGGCCCTGATCGACGACTCTCTGCGGGCGCTGGCCGGCGGTAGCGGCTCCACTCTGGGCACCGGTGGCATGGCCACCAAGCTGCAGGCTGCCGATGTGGCCATGCGCGCTGGCATCGAGGTGGTGGTCACCTCAGGTCAGACCGAAGGCGTGATCGAACGCGTCTGCCGCGGTGAGGCGCTCGGGACGCGCTTTTTACCCCAGGGCGATGCGCTGGATAGCCGTAAACGCTGGATCTTAGCGGGCCCGCCACCATGCGGCACCTTGCGACTGGATCCCGGTGCGGTGAAGGCGTTGTGTCAGTCCGGCTCCAGCCTACTGGCCAAGGGGATCTGCGCGGTGGAGGGGGACTTTATCCGTGGCGCCACCCTCACCCTGACCGATCCCGCGGGTGGGGTGATCGGGCGCGGGATCAGCCGTTACGGCTCGACCGATATCGCCCGCTTACTGGGCGCGCACTCCAGTGATATCGAATCCATTTTGGGCTTCAGTTATGGCCCAGCCGTTATCCACAGAAACGACTTGGTGGTGTTATGAGTGACAATCCTTTATTGGCCATGGGCCAGGCCGCCCGCGAAGCCAGCTACCAGATGCTGGGTCTGGGGGCCAAACAGAAAAACGCGTTGCTGCAGGCGATCTGTCAGCAATTGCGCCAGCATGAGGCCGCGATCCTCGCCGCCAATGCCATCGATATGGCGGCCGCCGAGCAGGCGGGTTTGCAAGGGGCCATGCTGGATCGACTGTTATTGAACAGCGATCGGCTGGCGGCCATCATTGCCGATATCGAGACGGTGATCGCGTTGGCGGATCCGGTTGGCGAAGAGTTGGAGAGTCGATTGCTGGACAACGGCATGCGCCTGTCGCGGCGACGGATCCCGCTCGGGGTGTTGGGGGTGATCTACGAAGCCCGTCCGAACGTGACCGTGGATGTGGCGGTATTGGCGCTGAAGACCGGCAATGCGGCGATCCTGCGCGGTGGCAAGGAGACCTTGCACTCCAATCGGGCACTGCTGGTGGCGATCCACGATGCGCTGGCCACGCAAGCGCTGCCCAAGGCGGCCGTTCAGCTGATCGACAACCCGGATCGGGCGTTGGTGACGGCGCTGCTGCAGTTGGACAGCCATGTGGATATGTTGATCCCCCGCGGCGGGGCGGGGTTGCATCGCCTCTGTCTGGAGCAGTCGCGCATTCCGGTGATCACCGGCGGGATCGGCATTTGCCATATGTTCGTCGATCAGGCGGCGCAGCTGGATAAGGTGGCGGATCTGGTGGTCAACGCCAAGGTGCAGCGGCCGACCGTGTGCAACGCGTTGGATACCTTGCTGGTGCATGAGGCGATCGCTCCCCGGCTGTTGCCGGCGTTGGCGACGACGCTGCGTGGCCTGGGGGTGGAGCTGCGTGCTTGCCCGCAAGCCCACGCCTTGCTGGGGGAGCGGGCTGTCGTGGCCGGCCCCGAGGACTTCAGCCAGGAATGGCTGGCCTTGGTGCTGGGCGTGAAGCTGGTCGCGGGTGTGGACGAGGCGATCGCGCATATCCGAGCCCACTCCAGTGAGCACTCGGAGAGCATTCTCACCGACGATATGAGCACGGCCGAGCGTTTCGTTAATGCGATCAATTCGTCGGCGGTCTACGTCAATGCCAGCACCCGCTTTACCGATGGCAGCCAGTTTGGCCTGGGGGCTGAGGTGGCGGTGAGTACTCAGAAACTGCATGCCCGCGGCCCGATGGGACTGGACGCCTTGACCACGTACAAGTGGATCGGTCAGGGCCACTACACCGCGCGCAGCTAAGTGCCGAACGCCTAACGAAAAAAGGAGAACCGAAGCTTCTCCTTTTTTGTTGGCCAACATTCAGTGCGCGCTACCGGCTAGCCGAAGGTGCGGTGCAGCTGTGACAAGGCATGGACTTCGCGCTGCAGATCCTCAGCGGTGCGCTCCACATCGATGGCCTGATCCAGCACCTTGTGGGTCAGGGTTTTGATCCCATCCAGGTTGTGGGCGATGTCACCCGCGGCCTGGCGTTGCTGACTGGCGGCGACCGCCGTTTGGCAGGCCATCTCCTCGACGTTGTGGATCGCCTGATTGATCTGGGCCACGTCATGGGCGCTGGACTGGGCCTCCTCAGCGCAGTGGCTGGCCTGTTGCTGGTTGCGCTGCATCTGTGACACCCATTGCGCCAGGGTGTCGTTCATGCCCTGGACGCTGGCCTGGATCGCGGTGGTGGCTTGTTGCGTGCGGCTGGAGAGCGCGCGCACCTCGTCGGCCACCACGGCAAAGCCGCGGCCCTGCTCACCGGCGCGGGCGGCCTCGATGGCGGCATTGAGTGCCAGCAGGTTGGTTTGCTCGGCGATCCCGTCGATCTCCTTCATCGCGTCGGCCACTTTGGCGGCTTCCTGCTGGAGAGTATCGGCCCGTTGCGCGGCTTGTTGCACTGAGTCGGCCAGGGTTTGGATCTGCTCTGAGCTGGTCAGCATGGAGGCTTGCACCCGCTGGCAGCTTTGCGAGGTGTGCTGAACCTGCTCGGAGTTGGTTTGGGCGTGGTTGGCGATCTCGCCGATGGTGGCGTTCATCTGCTCAACGGCGGCGGCGATCTGCTCCAGGCGCTGATGTTCTTGGTCGATCCCGTCCCGGGTCTGGTGGGCGATCGTGGCCAGCTGTTGGGCTGAGCCGGACATGCGCCGGCCGCTGTCGGCACTGCGGCCAAGCACGCCCTGCATTCGGGCCTGATCAAGCAACAGCTGAAAACTGAGGATGCTGGTGGAGCCGGAGCCGCAATAGACCCGCCGACTGACGCTGTCATACTCTTGCTTCAGTTGTGCCAGGCGTTTGGGCACGCGGATCGACTCGTCGATGAACAGGGCGCCACACAGCAGCACCATGGCGATGGCAGGAAGGGCGATCCATGGGGAGATCAGCCACATGGAGCAGGCCAGGATCCCGCCACACAGGGCGACGGCGATCCCTTGGCGCGCGGCAACGCTGAGCTCTTTGGCCGGGGCTTTGCCGTCTTTCAAGCGCTGGTACAGTCGAGTGGCGTTGTTGATCAGTTTGGCGCTGGGTTTACGCCGCACGGATTGATAGCCGGTGATCTCACCTTGTTCGAAGATCGGGGTGACAAAGGCATCGACCCAATAGTAGCGGCCATCTTTGGCTCGGTTTTTTACCGCACCGCGCCAGGAGCGGCCTTGCTGGATGTGATGCCACAGATCGGCAAAGGCTTCCGCCGGCATGTCTCTGTGCCGTACCAGATTGTGATTCTTGCCGAGTAATTCAGCCTCGCTGTAGCCGGAAATGCGAATAAAATCGGCATTGGCATAGGTGATGTAGCCCCGCGGATCTGTGGTGGAGACCAATTCATCGTCCGGTCCGACGACGATCTCCTCATGCCGACGCTTGCTACTCATGCGATCTCCCTATCAGATGATGCTGGCTTTTGACAGTGGTCACAAAATACCAGAGGGAGAACCTAAAATCTTCCTAATAAAGGCTTAATTTTTAAGCTGAATTTGATTCTGCTTGGATGTGGGGCAGATCCGGTAACCGGGCGGTTGTGGTGACACACTTTGGGCAGAAAAAGCTGCGTTTTGGCATGAGCGAAGATACCCTTAGCGTTTGGATCGCTGTGACTGGCTGCGCACTGTGTTGGCCTGAGCGCGATCTTGGGCGGAGATCGTGCCGTCAGGCTGTGAGTGGGCTGGCAAGACCGGCCATGAGGATTGCAAGGAGTAATGGTGGCTACAGACGACAAGATCTTGCTGCGGCTGGCGAACCGCGTGGGGATCATGGGGTTGTTGATGTTGATCCTGCCGCCGCTGTTGGCGGCCTGGGTCTATCGCGGCGAAGCCGGAGAATCGTTCAGCTTTTTGACGCACACCCTGTCTGAGCTGGGGCGGTATGATTCATCTCGACTGGCGGTATTGATCAACGGCGGCATGTTCTTTGGCGGGCTGGCCTTGGTGGTCAGCTTCAGCTCGCGGGCGCTGAGTGGTCGCAGTACCCCGATCTCGGTGAGCTTAGCGATCTCGGGGATCTTGCTGTCGCTCAGCGTGGCGGCGTGCGGCTTGTTTCCGGTCAACGTTGGCGCGCTGCACAGTCATGCCATGACGGCTTTGTACGTGATGACCCCGGTGTGCGCGCTGTTCTACTGCTTTGCCATCCTACGGGATATTCCGCCCCGCTGGGGGGTGCTACCCGCGTTGGCGGCGGCCGGGTGTGCCTTGGCGTTGCTGTTGGATCCGGATCGTGAGCTGATGCTGATGGATCGCTACGCCTATGGCTTATTTGGCGCGGACCGCCCGACGATCTGGTGGCCCGCTTTGACCGGCTGGCTGTTGGTGCTCTTTGTCGGGATCTGGCTGTTCTACGCCCTGATCCTGATGCGGCGTCGGCACTAGCCTTATCCGCTTAATCGCCAAACAGGGCGACGTCCCCGGCTTGGCGCTGCCAGAAGTGCTGGATCCCGGGTTGTGGCGCGGTGACGCCGGGATGCGATTCCTGCAGTGCCTGTTGCAGCGTCGGCAACCAGTCCCAATCAGGCGCTGGGCCGAGATCGAGCCGCAGCCAGTCGATGCCGAGTTGACGCAGCGCGTTGAGATCGCCGAGCAGATCGATCGGGGCATGACCGTGGATCTGGACGCCATTGAGTCGCAGGATAGGTTGGCCCTCCAGTGTACTGGCCAGCTGCGCCCCGGTGTGTTGGCAACTTTTCTCACAGCGTTGGCGGTTACGCCCGGCCACTCGAGCGCTGGCACAGCGGGCTGAGACCGCCAGTGGTGGGCTGCCGTAGGCCATCAGTTCCAATTCAAATTGCTGCCTGAGACCGGCCTGTTCGCATTGTGCCATCAGGATCGAGAGCGTCTCTGCCGCCATCTCCAGCGGCGGTTGGTAGCCGATCATGCCTAGGCTGAGCAGCCAGCGGATCCCCTCCAGGTTGTAGATGTTAAGGCCACTGCCGGCAACAAAGGGCAAGCCTCGCTCATGGGCGAGCGCGACGGCGGCCATGTCATTGGCCTCGATGGCAAATTGATCCTGCTGGCCGAGGCTGTTAAGCAGGGCCAAGTCTTTGTCTGATGCGACCAAGCTGAGGCTGCTCAATATCACCTGCTTGCCCATGCTATTGAGGGTTTCGGCCAGCGCCAACAGGGTGCGCGGTGCCATGCGATCCCGTAGGGCACAGACGCTTTCGCCCAGATAAAGTCGCTGGGCTGGGCTGGCGCCGGCATGCTCCAGCCACTGCTGCTGGGCGTTGCGATCCGCTGGCCACCAGTTGGGGGCCAGGCTGAGTTTCATTGGGGTGGGGATCATGATCGTCCTTTCATTGCCAACCGGGCAGGTAGGGCCCGGTGGTGAGCGTTTGTCCCTCGGAGAGTTGACGCAGCTGCTGCTGCCAACGGGGATCCAGTTGAAAGGCATCGCCTTGTCGTTGGAGTTGATCGAGTGCTTGGCGCCAGACTCGGGTGATCTGGCTGGTGTAGACCGGGCTGCGCTGGCGCCCTTCCAATTTGAGGCAGGTGATCCCGGCCGCGGCCAAGCGTTTGAGCAAGGGCAGGGTGGAGAGCGAGCAGGGACTGGCGATCGCGTGCTGAGGCTGTCCATTGACCCGATAGCGGCCCTTACAGACGGTTGGGTAGCCTGAAGGACGATGGGGGGGCAAGCGATCCAGTAGGGCGCCGCCGAGCCGGATCTCACGTCCTTGCGCCGTTTCGCGCCATTGCACCAATGAGGCGGGTGAGCAGGCGCCGCCGCTGTTGGGGGATTGACCGCTGATCCAGGTTGAGAGCTGGCAGCGGCCTTCGGCCATCACGCAGAGACTGCCGGCGGCAAACACCTCAAGCTCGACCGGCGAATCGGCGGCGATCCGCTCGATCTGGTGGATATCCAGTACCCGTGGCAGCACCGCCCGGGTGATCCCAAATTGCTCGGCAAACAGACGCAGGGTGGGCAAGTTGGCGGCGCTGGTTTGCACGGACAGATGGCGCTCGGTTTGAGGGTAGTGTTGCGCCGCATAGGCCAGCAGGCCGGGATCGGCCATGATGATGGCATTGACACCGGCGGCGGCGGCGGCATCAACGGCCCGCTGCCAGCGTACCTCTTGGCCCGGCTGGGGAAAGGTATTGATGGCAACGTATAGCTTGCGCTGGTGCCGATGGCACTGCTGCGTGGCGTGATGCAACTCGGCCGGGGTAAAGTTCAGTCCGGCAAAGCGGCGGGCGTTGGTGTCGTCCTTCAGGCCGACGTAAACGGCGTCGGCACCGGCTTGCAGGGCGGGCAGCAGGCCGGCGGGATGGCCGACGGGGGCGAGCAATTCCATTGAGCGATCCCTGATCCTGTCGAGATTGTTGTTATGACTAAGCGCTACTTTAACAAGGAAAATGAAGCGCTTTCTTGATGTGAGACAGTTTTCATTGGACAGAAACTGGTTAACATTGAGATTAAATCATTGATTAGGATAGCGTTTTGAAACTACGGCCACCTTTAACTCCGCTCCGTCTGACAGTGCTGCCCCTGTTGCTGCGGCATTTTCGCCAACCGCTGGAGAATGGAGAGTTGGCGTTTATGCAGGGGCGTACGGTGGCGTTTTCCGCCTACGAATTACCCGGGGCGTTACAGTTGACCTTGCTGCAGGACCGGTTTCAATTGGACTGGGCTGATGAGCGGGCCGAGGCGACGCTCAGTGGTGCGCTGGCGGCGCTGTGTCAGGTGGGTTTGGCCCAGGCGGATGGCGATGCGCTGTTTTTTCAACGTCGTTTGTCGATGGAGGGGGATACCGAGCTGGCGTTGGAGGTGAAGAGCTTGCTGGCGCGCTATCCGCTCGCTCGCTTGCCGAGCTGGCCGCTGCTCTCGCCCGGGGGGCGTTAAAGCGGCTGCGCTTTATCGAGCGTAATGATACGGCGAGCCGTCACAGCCAGAGCTCACCCCAGACAAATCCGAGGCTGACGGCAACGCTGATGGCGGTGATCCCCACCAATAAAAAGGGATGGTTGAAGACGTACTGGCCGATCCGGGTCGAGCCGGTATCGTCCATCTCAACCGCCGCGAGGAGGGTGGGGTAGGTGGGGAGGACAAACAGCGCGCTGACGGCGGCGAAGGACGCCACGATGGTCAGTGGCTCGACCCCCAGGGCGATGGCGGCGGGCATCAGTGCCACGGTGGCAGCGGCCTGTGAATAAAGCAGCATGGAGCAGAAAAACAGCGCCACGGCGAGTAAGAATGGCCAGCTTTGGACCAGCCCGCCGGCCAACGCTTTGATCTGCTCGATGTGGGCCGAGACAAAGGTGTCGCCCAGCCAACCGACGCCGAGCACGCAAATACAGGCGCTCATGCCGGACTTGAAGGTGGATTGATTGAGGATGTTGCTGGCATCGATGTCGCAACTGGCGACGATGGCGGCGGCGGCGGTGAGCATCATCACCATAATGGCGTGATCGCGCCCTAGCGTGGGGTTGGTTAACCAGCCTACCGCCGGGCTGGTCACGGTGGCGTAGATCACGACCGCGAGAATGGCCAGGCCAAACAGAGCGACTGACCGTTTGGCGCCGCGGGGCATGACTTGGCTGCTGACTTCCCGCTGGCCAATTAACCCCTCCTGCAGTCGTTGTTGATAGATGGGATCATTCACCAGCTCGACCCCTTGGCGATTGGCGACGAAGGCGGCCAGCAGGCAGGCGATAAAGCTGGTTGGTATGGTGATCAGCAACAGCTGCAGGTAACTGACGCCCAAAGGCTCCAGCAGTCCGGACAGCGCCACCACGGCGGCGGAGACGGGGGAGGCGGTAATGGCGATCTGTGAAGCGACCACGGCGACGGACAGTGGCCGAGAGGGGCGGATCCCCTGCTCCTTGGCCACTTCGGTGATCACCGGCATGGTGGAGAAGGCGGTGTGGCCGGTGCCAGCGAGTAAGGTCATCAGGTAGGTAACGACAGGGGCCAGATAGGTGATCTGTTTGGGGTTGCTGCGCAGCAGGCGCTCGGCCAGGGTGACCAGGTAGTGCATCCCGCCAGCCAGTTGCATGGCGGCGATGGCGGAGATCACCGCCATGATGATCAGGATCACGGCGACGGGGATATTGCCCGGTGGCAGGCCGATCAGCGCCAGTACTAACACGCCCATTCCGCCCGCGTAGCCGATACCGATGCTGCCCAGTCGTGCGCCGAGGTAGATGGCCAAGAGCACTATCGTCAGTTCCAGTATCGCCATCGCAACCTCCTTGCCATAAAAAAAGAGCGTGTGCTTGGCACACGCTCTTCTAGTATGGTCAGTGATCGCCGTTGGCGGCGGAGAAATTCAGACTTTACCGGTCAAGATCAAAAACTTCGCCATGAGGGTGTCTTGATCTTCAGCGTGTTCTGGATCGGGATCGATGCAGTCGATCGGGCAGACACTGACGCAGGTTGCTTTGTCATAGTGGCCGACACATTCGGTGCAACGGTCGGGATCGATCTCGTAGATCTCCTCTCCCATGGCGATGGCGTCGTTGGGACACTCCGGCTCGCACATGTCGCAGTTGATGCAGGTATCGAGGATCTTCAGTGCCATGGTTACGCTTTGCCTTGTGAATTGCGAGTGCTCTGGCCCGCCTCGAGGTTGCGCATCAGGATGGCGTGGGACAGATCCATCTCCTCAGGCAGCGGCAGATACATGGTGTGACCGTTGCCTGGAGCGACTTCAACCTGCTCGCCCTTGCGGTTCTCGATGTGGCCCAGATTGAAGCTGATATTGCCTTGCGGGGTCATCAGCTCCACATGGTTGCCAACCTCAAAGCGGTTTTTCACCAACACCTCGGCCAAGCCTTGGGCGTTACGTTCGCCGGTCAGCTCACCAACGAACTGCTGCTTCTCCGAGACCGAGTAGCCGTGCTCGTAATTCTGGTAGGCGTCGTGGGTATGACGACGTAAGAAGCCTTCGGTGTAGCCGCGGTGGGCCAGCGACTCCAGACCGGACATCAGTGACGGATCAAACGGGCGTCCTGCGGCGGCGTCGTCGATCGCCTTGCGATACAGCTGGGCGGTACGGGCGACGTAATAGAAGCTCTTGGTACGACCTTCGATCTTGAGTGAGTGGATCCCCATTTTGCTCAATCGTTCGACGTGCTGGATAGCACGCAGATCTTTTGAGTTCATAATGTAAGTGCCGTGCTCGTCTTCGAACGCAGGCATATACTCACCCGGTCGGTTGGCTTCCTGCAACAGAACCACTTCGTTGCTGGGTTGGCCCTGCCCTAAGGTGGGCTCGACAGCGACGATGTCACCGCTGGCGTCTTCCTTGGCTTGATGTACATCGTACTTCCAGCGGCAGGAGTTGGTGCAGGTGCCTTGGTTGGGATCGCGCTTGTTGATGTAGCCCGACAGCAGGCAACGGCCGGAATACGCCATGCACAGCGCGCCGTGGACGAACACCTCGAGCTCCATCTCCGGGCACTGCATGCGGATCTCTTCGATCTCATCCAGTGACAGCTCGCGAGACAGGATGGTGCGCTCGATCCCCTGGCTCTGCCAGAATTTGACGCTGGCCCAGTTGATGGCGTTGGCTTGTACCGACAGGTGAATGGCTTGATCGGGCCACTTATCCTTGACCATCATGATCAGGCCAGGATCGGACATGATGATGGCGTCTGGGCCCATCTCGATCACCGGTTCGAGATCACGAATAAAGGTCTTTAGTTTGGCGTTGTGGGGTGCGATATTGGACACCACGTACAGCTTTTTTCCCTGCTGGTGGGCTTCATCGATGCCTGTTGCCAAGTTGTCGAGGTTGAAGTCATTGTTACGCACCCGTAGGCTATAACGAGGTTGGCCTGCGTAGACAGCGTCCGCGCCATACGCAAAAGCGTAGCGCATGTTTTTCAACGTCCCGGCTGGGGAAAGCAGTTCTGGCTTAAACATGGGTGTCCTCAAGGGGATTAGTGCGGCGGGCATTCTACTGCTGGCTAGACCCTGTTGCAAATGTAGACAAGGGCTGGCGAGGTCGGTTCCCTCGACCTCGCCCTAAATTGGTCTCACGGAATGAGATAAAGAGCTGTTATGTCGACGGAACGGGCCTTACTGATCCAGTTAGTGCAGAAAATCAATGAAGACCGGCTGGTGTTGCCCAGTTTGCCGGAAGTGGCGATGAATGTCCGTAATTTGGCGCTTGAGGATGAATGCTCGCTGGCGGATCTGGCCAAGGAGATCAGTAAGGATCCCGCTTTGGCGGTGCGCTTGGTGGCCTTGGCCAATTCGGCGGCTTTTGGTACATCAATAAAAGCCGACAGCGTGACCTTTGCGGTCAGTCGATTGGGACTGGAAAAAACCCGAGATCTGGCGTCTGCCGTCGCCATGCATCAGTTGTTTTATTCTGAGCATAAGATGACTTGGGAGGTGCTGGAGCAGCAGTGGCAGAGCAATATTGATGTGGCCTGTTGTGCCCTGGCGTTGCTGGCCTGTCAGCACGAGCGGGGCCAGTTGGTGCACCTAACGGCGGATACGCTCCTGCTGGCTTGTCAGATCCACAATATCGGTGCCCTGCCGGTGTTGGAGCAAGCAGAGCGGCACCCGCATCTGTTTCAGGACAAGGCGCAGTTGCTGCGGATGATCCAGCTGATGCGGGCGCCGCTGGGCAAAGCGGTGTTGGAGCACTGGCAGTTTCCCCGTGAGCTGATCGAGGTGGCCCGCTACTGGAGCGATATGAGCTTTCAAACGCCAGCGGTCAGTTATCTCGACTTGGTGCGCCTGAGCGCCTTGTATACCCGTCAGTGGGTGTTGCCCGATCCCCTTTCCTCCAGCCTGGAGCTGTTTGTCCGCAAAGGGGTGATCCCGGATCTCGAGATCTTTGGCATGGAAACCTATTTCCTGAGCTTTAACGAGGTTCGGGCCAGCTTCAATGTCGAAGCACACGTCTAAGGCCTATCACTTCCCGCTCTATCCTTAGGAAGTCCTCAGCGGCCCATTCTCCTGATAAAGAGCGGCTAACGTGGCTCTCGCACGTTTGCACCTTCCCGGCGAGCGCCTGAACGACTGAGAGTCGTGAAGGTGCAAAGACGCAGTACGATTCATCTGTCGACGCTTCGACAGACGCTTATTGGCGCGCCAATCGATCGTTGGCGGGGAGCGATTCGAAGTCGGAGCGGAACGGGTTGATATCCAAGCCACCGCGGCGGGTGTAACGGGCATAGACTGTCAACTGTTCGCACTGGCAGTAACGTTTTAGATCCATAAATATCCGTTCGACGCATTGCTCATGGAATTCGTTGTGTTGGCGGAAGCTGATCAGGTAGCGCAGCAGCGCTTCTTGATCGATCTTGGGGCCCTTGTAGTGGATCTGGACGCTGCCCCAATCGGGCTGCGAGGTGATCAGGCAGTTGGACTTGAGCAGATCGCTGCGCAGTCGCTCCTGCACGACCGGTCCTTGGGCCGCGCCGGCCAAGTATTCGGGATTAAAGTCGTAGTTGTCGATCTCGATGTCTTGGTCATCGATGCACTCGCCCGCCAGTTCAACCAGCGGTTGCTGAGCGAAGGCGCTGGGCAGTACCAGGCTCACTTCGACCGCGCCGTCGGCGCAGGCGCTGAGATCCCGCTCGAGTCGCAGTCGCACCTCTTCGGTGCTGGCGAGGCGGGTCTGGTTAAAGCTGTTGAGGTACAGCTTAAAGGATTTGGACTCCACCAGATTGGTGCTGGAGGCGGGGAGGCGAAAGTGGGCCAGGGCAACCATAGGTTTGCCTTTGGCATTGAGCCACGACAGCTCGTAGCCGGTCCACAGATCGGCCCCCTGAAAAGGCAGTGCGCCGGACAGGGCGATGGCGTCGCGATTTAGGCTGCGCGGTACCGGCTGTAGCAAGCTGGGATCGTATTGATCTTTGTACTGGGTTGCTTGGCCTAGGGTCAGGCCTGCCAGGGCGTCGGCACCTTGGTAAGGATCGTGGTGTGACATAGGGATCTCATTTCGTGGCACAATATCCGCTTATTTTACCCTATTCCGTCGCTAAAAGAGTCCAATCATGTCCGCGTCTTCGCTTTCTCAGTTTATTGAACGTCATCATCAGGCCTGGCTGAAGGGCCTGGGGCACGCGCCCGTGAGTGATAAGGAGCGGGATGGACCGGCGTTGCTGCAGCGAGACTCAGAGGGGCTGGCCCAGTGGCAGGCGCAGCCGCAGTCGCCGCAGGCGCGCTTTGGCAACATCGCTGAGGCGATGGAGCTCACTTTGCACCCGGATCTGGCCCGCTTCTATGGTGAGTTTTATGCGGGGCCTTTGCAGTTTGACAGTGCGTTTGGGGCGGGGGAGTTGTTGCAGGTGTGGGATCAGACCGATCTGGACTATCTGCAAGAGAACCTGATCGGCCATTTGCTGATGAAACAACAATTGAAACACCTACCGACCCTGTTTATTGGCCTGTTGAATGACTCCGATGCCATGCTGGTGCTGGACAATGCCGATGGCAGCGTTTGGCTGGAGATCCCCGGCCAGCGGCCTCACCAACGCATAGCGGACGGCCTGGACGATTTGCTGCAGCAGTTGGCGCCACGGGTGGAACTGCCGGTGGTGGTCGCGCCCCAAAGCGCTCAGCAGCTCGGCTTGTTGGCCCGGCTGAAGCGGATGTGGCAACACATCAAGCCGGGCCGTCGCGGTTGAGGGCTTAGAAGAAGCCGAGCGGGTTGGGATCGTAGCTGATCAACAGATTTTTGATCTGCTGATAGTTGGCCAGTGCCTTGAGGTGGGTCTCCCGCCCGATCCCGGATTTTTTATAGCCACCGAAGGCGGCGTGCGCCGGGTAGAGGTGGTAGCAGTTGACCCAGACACGGCCAGCCTGGATCCCGCGGCCCATCCGGTAGGCGAGGTTTTGATCCATCGTCCAGATCCCCGCTCCCAGACCGTAGCTGGTGTCGTTGGCGATCTGGAGGGCTTCGGCCTCATCCTTGAAGGTGGTGAGCCCCAGCGTCGGTCCGAAGATCTCCTCTTGAAAGACCCGCATCTGGTTATGACCCTTGAGCAAGGTGGGCTGGACATAGAAGCCATTTTGCAGAGCCGGAGCCACGCTGGCGGCTTGTCCGCCGAGCAACACCTCGGCCCCCTCTGCGCGGGCGATCTCCATATAGGACATGATCTTATCGAATTGCTCTTGCGAGGCTTGGGCGCCTATTTGGGTCTCGGTGTCGAGCGGGTTGCCCTGAACGATGGTGCTGGCGCGTGCCAGCAACCGATCGATAAATTCCGGATAAATGGATTCTTGCACCAAGGCTCGGGATGGGCAGGTGCAGATCTCGCCCTGATTGAAGAAGCCCAGCAGCAAGCCTTCCAGACACTTGTCGAGGTAGGCGTCACCGTGCGTCATGACATCCTCGAAATAGAGGTTGGGCGATTTGCCCCCCAACTCTAGGGTGACCGGGATCAGCGAATCGGCGCCGCAGCGCATGATGTGCTGACCAACGGCGGTAGAGCCGGTGAAGGCCAGCTTGGCGATGCGCTCGGAGCTGGCCAATGCCTGTCCGGCTTCCTCACCCAGTCCATTGACCACATTGACCACGCCGGGCGGGATCAGATCGGCCAGCAGCTCCATCAACACCAATATCGAGATGGGGGTTTGCTCGGCAGGCTTGAGTACCACGCAGCAACCGGCGGCCAAGGCGGGTGCCAGCTTCCAGGCGGCCATCAGCAGCGGGAAGTTCCACGGGATGATCTGGCCAACCACGCCGATGGGCTCATGAAAGTGGTAGGCGGCGGTATTGGGATCCAACTGGCCAATGCTGCCCTCTTGGGCGCGGAGCACGCCGGCAAAGTAGCGGAAATGATCGATACATAAGGGCAGATCGGCATTGAGGGTTTCGCGAATGGCTTTGCCGTTCTCCCAGGTTTCGACGTAGGCCAGGGTTTCACTGTGCTGCTCTATCCGATCGGCGATCTTCAACAGTAAGTTGCTGCGCTGGGCGGCCGGTGTTTGACCCCACTGCTGTTGCGCGGCGTGAGCGGCGTCCAGTGCCTTGTTGATGTCTTTGTCATTGGAGCGGGCCACCTCGGCGATCACCGAGCCGTCGACCGGAGACGGGTTGTCGAAGTAGCGTCCATCGATCGGGGCGAGCCAGTCGCCGCCGATGAAGTTGTGATAGCGTGATTTAAATTGAAACAGGGCACCTTCGGTGCCGGGCGGGGCGTAGATCATATGCGTCTTCCTTGGGCCAATGGCGATATGCAACTTCGCCAACTTGCGCCCAAAAAAGCGGCAGTTTAATTCGACCTAAGTCTAATGAGCCCCATTCGGGCTTAGCCGTGTTTCAGATCCCAAGACAGGTTTGAAACGATCCGGCAGGCGTCACACTTGAAGGCAAACAGGTCATGCAGGGGTTCGTCCAGCAGCCAATCTGGATTGCCACAGCGTGGGCAGGGGCGTTGGCGCTCTCGGGCCAGGCTTTCGCCCCCCACGCGATACAGGTAGTAGTAGGTCGGGACTTTGGTCAGGTATTCCAAGCGTCCGCGCAGATCCCAGCCGCGGCGAAACAGGACGCTGTCGCAGGAGGCGATCTCATTCAGGGCGGCAAACTCGACGGCGCCGCTGCCAGCCATCTGCAGCTCGTCACAGGCTTGCCATTCGGTCTGCCATTTCACCAACGCTTTGTGATCGCCATTAAAGGTCGCAGGCAGTAAGTACAGTGGCACTGGCATCAGGCTGTCACCGTCACGGATCGGCGAGCAGCTGTGGATATAGGTGGTGTACACCACCTGCCAGTTGGCTGGCGGCTCAGAGGCGCAATGATCGGCATTGATATCGCGCCCCAACATCTTGGGGCGCGGCTGCAGCAGCTTGGCATCGGTCAGCTGAGCGAGCGCTTGTGTGACCCAGGGAGAGTTGTGGCGGGTGTGCAGGCTGTCCTCGCCCGGACACATGAGCCGCATGCGAAACTCGGCCTCGTTTTGCACCAAGGGAAATTCCCGGCCCAGTACCTGACCATTGTGACGCCAGGCTTCCATCAGGCCGTTAATGGCCTGCTCCACGGCGGTCAGTGTGGTGTCGGCAAAGCATTCAAATCGAATTTCGATTAGGTACATAGAGGATCCGGCTAGCGCTAAAAAGGGGCGACAGTATAACGAGCGGGATGTCCCTCGCCAATCTCGCTGTTTGCGTCAACTATCGCGGCGTTTAAGGCGGTCCACTTCCTCTTGCAGTTGCGTCACCTGTTGTTGCAGCGCTTCCAGCTGCTGCTGAACCGCAGCCAGACTGAGTGGATCGGTGGAGGTTGGGCTGGTCGCTGCCGGAGGCGGCGTTTCGTCGAGGGGTTGGGGTTGGGCCTTCCAACTGCGCAATGCCTGGATCATCACGGGGAGGGGATATTGATGGCCGGTGTGCTTTTTCAGCAGGGCAAGGCTGGGTTCAATCCCCTGGGCCATCATCTGGGTTAGTGCTCGGCGGATCGCGGTATCCATCGGCTCTCTGGGTTGGTGAATTTGACTAAGAGTTTGCCCTATTTACCAACACTCCGCCAACCCTTGAGGCTAAGTTGCTGAATTAGAAATAAAATAATTTGTGGCACGCTGTTTGTTTAGTACATATCGAAAACACAGCAGAGACAGGAAGTTATCCATGAAAAATCGTTTAGTACTGGCCACCCTAGTGTTCGCAGCAAGCACCGCATTGACTGGATGTGTGGTATCCGTTGGCGGCGGGGGGGATTGGGACAAGGGGAGTCACTCGTCCTGGCAAAAGAAACAAGAGATAAATCGCAAGAATCTGGAGCAGATCGCGTTAGGTATGGGGGTCGAGGAGGTACGGCGCATCATGGGGACCGCCGACTTTAACGAAGTCTATCAGCGTGACGATCACTCGGTACAGGTGTTGTTCTACCGAACGCATCGGCAAAAAGGGGATGGGTCTACCAGCAAAGACGAGTGCACCCCTGTGGTATTCCACGCCGGTGAAGTGGTGGGTTGGGGCGACACCGCGTACCGTCAGGCCATCACATTCTAATTTCCCTCTACTTACGTAATCCGGCGTCGAGGCTCTCGATGGTTTCACTCCATTCGCTGTCTTGACGCATCTCCTCCATGATGAAAGCGCGCTGTGCACCACGCCAGAACGGCGCGTCCTCCAGCTTTTGGCCAGCGCCGAGTCTGTGGCTAGCGAAAAAATGCGTTATGGCTTCCGGCTCACACGGCAGGCCCAGTTGTGCAAACAGGTGGGTCATATCTTTCGGAGTGGTATCCATCATTCATTTGCTCAGTGTGCTTGCATTTAGCTTAAGTTTTGACCGATGTTGGGTGAGGTCAAGCTGACAAAGGGAATTTTATGATGGCAACGGAGACCGAGGCGACACCGCTGATCCGCCACCTGGCGGCCGAAGAGCTACGTATCGCTGCTTCAATCTTATTGAACGCCTATAAAGATGATCCCTTCTTCCGGGCCGTGTTTCCCGCACAGGAGTATGAGCAACGGTTGCGGGCGGCGATCCGAGAGGAGCTGCAAGAGTTGTGGCAGCGACAGCAGGGGTTTATAGGGCTGGAGCTGGATGGGGCGCTGATCGCCGTGGCGTGCTTGTCGGACGGTCACTATCCTCTCGGGCAGGCTCGGTTTTGGAACTGGCGATTGAAAATGGCACTGGGAACAGGCTGGCATGGTGCGCGTCAATGGATGGCGCGAGAGCAGGAGATCATGGCGCAATTGGCGGATGAACACACCGATCTGCTGCAGTTTGTGGCGGTTTCGCCAGGCTATCAGCGTCGGGGTTTTGGTGAGGCCTTATTGCGATCCGTGGTGACCACGCAGCGGGAGGCCGGCCGTCACGCATTGGCAACCTTGAACTATTGGCCCGAGTTAACGACGCTGTTTGAACGATTGGGTTTTCGTTCTGTCGCCGCCATCCATGTCGGTCAGGTTGAAGGCCGTTTGTGTCGGGTTGAAATGTCTGAATTGTAAGAAATTGACCCGTTCTTGCGTGTGTGATTGCCTTAATTTTTTATGGTGTTTTTCCAGAGGGAAGGGGTCGGACATTACAATTGAATTGTTAAAATCCTTTACAATTAGTCGATTGATGTGAAATATTAGCACTCACAAACTGGAGCCGGCACAACAGGGTCGTCGTACTGTCTTGAGCTCGCGCTGCGGTTATTTACAATGGAAGACATCTAAAGGATTAGGTGCCTAACGTCATTCGGTCATCGACAAGGAGTTGAGATCGTCGAGCGTTGGGTAAGTTGGTAACAGCTGCCACAGGGAGTGGGGTTGGGTAACCGACTTAGGGTGGACAGGGAGCCGCCGCAGGGATGGAAGATCGTTGTCTTTGACAATGATGTGGGTAATGGGACATTACCTTGCCAGGAAGGTTGGTACGTCAGTACAGGGATTGCTGAAGGAATAGCCAGGGACGATGCAGGGAACAGTAAAATAACGCAAGGATGGGCCAGGGATCGGCATCAATTTAAGCGGGAAAGCTTAACAAGCACCATCAGGGCCGCAACGAATGTTGCGGCCCATTTTATTGCTTCTATTCAGCGCTGCCCTTGGGGGCGTACACCGCTTTGCCGTTATAACATCGCACCCAAGCTGGTTGGTGTTCGCGCCTGAACTTCCCCCTATGTCCAATCAGGCGACATGCGCCTTGGCTATTTCTTGCTGTCATTAAGCGTTCCCACAGCGATGGTACATAGCCGGCCCATCGTTGCGCCGTTGTTGTCGTCACGACCGAGATAACCCCAGAGCGCTTCTGGCTGGTGCGACAGCCAATGGAGCTGAGAGACGAAGCTGGGCTGACTTGAGAGCTGTGGCCAGTTTGGGTTGACCACGATGTTGTTGCTGTCTGCAGGGAAGATCGCAAACGGCGCCATTTCAGCAAGTTAACATTATTTTGAGTGTGCGGGGGCGGGGTATTCTCAGCCTGTCTAATATCTCTTTGTTATCTGTAAGAAAATGCCCTTTCTTGATGGCGTTAATGCCATTCATCTTGTTATTTTTATCTACTATTTCAGTCACTTGAATTTATATATCGGTGCTGTGGGTCTGCAGGTTATACCTTGATAGGCCTTTGGGGGGCTTGTTGCGTCAGACAGCTGAACTAAACTCTTCTCTGTCAGGACGAGACAGTCAACGTGATGTCGGTACGGTCAGCAGGACGCTGTGAATATCGGTATTCGACTTTCAAGGATGGCATAGGAGCTCTCCAGGATGGAGACGGTTCGGTCTAAAGGAACAGGCCGTGGAAAGGATGCCAGTACAAAGATAGTGCAATGACCAAGGAGCGGCAGGATGCTGTGGTCATGTTTACAAAGGAATTGTGAAGGGCAGGAGCCGGGCACTGGAGTACAGGGAAGCTGACGGAACAGCTAAAGGAATGCGCTAGGAAGCGGTTGTACGCAAGGATGATGCAGGGAGCATCAATTCAACAGGATGTTGGCGTAAACGTGGTACCCCGAACCGCAACAGGCAACTGTTGCGGTTCCTTTATTTTGGGCGGTTAACGCCCGTGCATGAGCCGGCTGTTATTTGCAGTTCGTTTTGCACCCTGTCTTTGGCCCACAGCTGCCGCCACCACAGCCGCCCATACCGACTCTTCCTCGACTTTGAGGCGCATCCTGCCACTCGGGTTCAGGGTAGAAGGGCAATTTGGTGTCTTTGAGGCGGTTGCCGAGAAATTCGAGGGTCGCGGTCAGGCTGTTGAGTCCGTCGGTGCTGAATTCGATCTGATACTCGGTGTGCCAACCGATCCCGTTACCCGGGATCTTACCGAGACGGGCTTTGATCCGGGCGACGTTGAGCATTTGCAATCGACGCTGTTGACAGAGGCGGCGAGCATGAAACTCTGCGCCCTCAGAGATCTGACGAAGTTGCCAGAACAGCAGACCAATCAGGCCACAGCCCATCAGTAGCATTAATTCGAACAGGTTGAACATCTTAACTTCCTCTTAATGCTGTCATCAGTTGAGCGATGGCGTGCTTGAGTACGGCGGAGCGGTTGGGCGCGCGTAAGGTTGCTAAAACCCAGGGGCGCAATTGCGGGATCGCAACCAGATCGCAATAGATCTGATTAAACAGATGACCGGGATAAAGTGCCAGCTTTTCCATGAAAAGGTGCAATCGCGTGCTATCCAGGCCCTGCCAGAGCCGGGCAGCGATGGCGATGATGGCCTCTTGGCTGAGGGTCGGCTCGCTGAGCAGTTGGTCCACCGCTTGCTGCCGGGCCAGTGGATCGCCAGCGAGGGCGCGCAGGGCGATGAGACGTTCGCTTTCGTCCTGTGCGGTTTGGGCGCGTTGCCACCAGGCAGCGGCGCTCCCGGCGCGCACTTGGGTGTGCTCAGTGACGCTGGCCAGTGCCTGCAGCGGGGCCAGTGGCATGCTTAGGATAGCTTGGCGTTCTTCGGCTTCGGTGAGTTGGCTGGCGCGGCAGGCGTGATCGGCAAACCCTTGCAGACCAAGATGTTGCCACTGGCACCACTCCCCTTGGCCCGTTAGGTAGTGTTGCACCGCTTCATAGTAAACACTGGCTGGTTGCACTAGCTGCAGCCGAACCTGCGCGTGAAACATGGCCATCTTCTCTTGCGGCGGCGTAAACGTGAAGGGGTTGTTGCTGAGTTTGTCCTGCTGTTCGGCGGAGAGGGAAGCGGCAGGCTCATGGCCCAGCGCTTCGATCACCATCTGCAGAAACTGGCTGCGCGCGGCGGGGTTGAGGAACCCTTGTTCATCCAATGGCAGTTTAAGAAACCACACGTAGTGTTGGCGTTCGGCGGATGGCTGCCAGAACACGACACCCAACCAGGCGTGACCTGCGCGGGGCCAAGGGTAGGCGAGCGTGCCCTCTTCGAACTGGCGAAAGCGGGAGGCAGTAAAGGGAACCACGCGTCGGCCCAGATCAAACACCTGATATTGGGTCCCGGCTTGGGTGAGGAATTGGTCTAAGGTATTGATGGATTCCATGACAGGATCAGCAAAGGGTTTGCGGTATTATAGGGAGGCTGTCGGGCGGATGGTATGATCTAAAGCTCAGCTTTTTCAACCGGAGACTTTATGCACGATCCCAAGGCCATTGATAAGATCCTTGATGACATTGCAGCGCTGATGCAGCAACTCAAGCTTTGGCAAGCAGGCTCACCCAGTGCCGAGGCGTTGGCCAGTCAGCAACCCTTCTGTTGCGATACGTTGGCGTTTGAGCAGTGGTTACAGTTTATTCTGTTGCCGCGGATAAAGGCGCTGCTGAGTGCACAGGCTCCCTTGCCGACTCAGGTGTGTATCTGTCCTATGGCGGAGGAGGCATTTAAGGGCCGAGCAGAATATCGGTCATTGATCGATCGTATCGCCGATCTGGATCAGGCGTTATCGGGTAAGCGAGTGCGTGAACAGTGATTGGTGTTACGCTTCGCTGAGCTGTCGATCTCGCTGAGGTGCGGCCCAAGCACGCGCGATACGCTGATGCAGCTTGAGCCGCAAACCGGCCGTAATCATCCGTTGCTGTGCCTTATGGCCCCTCTGCGCTATCCGATCATTGGTGACACCACCCAGGGTTCTCGCCAGCATAACAAGTTGTATCGCAATGAATTTGATATCGAGCGGTTATGGCTGAGCGCCAAAGCGCTTGGATCTGCCCACCCAGTAACGGGCGAGCCGGTGTGGATCGAGTGTGAGCTGGAGCCTGTGTGGCAAGCGTTGCTTCAACGCTTTGAGCGTGCCGCCGGGATCAGCCCTTGGGGCGACTCAACACCATCGGGGCCTGCTCCCGCTGCTCTGTAACAAAAAACAGATTGCGTCGAACTCGACGCCGAACGCTGACCTGACGATGGAGGTGTCGACGACGTAAGCTGCGCTGCTGCATGGGGCGGACTCCTGGATCGGCATATATTGCGCCTTAGGTGTCCTTAAAGTAAGTTGGAAACAACAGGCTTTCAAGTGAGTAACATCAATGTCATCGTTCTATTTTGTTGCCGGGACGGTTTACGGCGCCGCTGAGCATGTCGCGGAGTGTGTGGCGGACGAGTTGTCGCGTTTAGGTCATGAGGTCCAGTGGCTAGAGACTGGACTGGCGACGCGCTTGGCTGAGCCCTCGGAGGCGATCTTATTGGTGATCACGTCCACCACGGGCGCCGGCGATCTGCCGGACAACGTTGCCAGTGAATTTGCCACATTAAAGCAGCAGGCGCCGTATCTGCCCCATCTGCAATATGGGGTGATCGCGTTGGGCGACAGCAGCTATGGCGAGACCTTTTGCGGCGCCGGTCGCGCGTTTGACGCCTTGTTAGCCGATCTGGGCGCGCGCCGGATCGGCGAACGTTTGCAGATCGATGCCATTGAGACGCTTGAGCCGGAGCGTGTGGCTTTGGCCTGGCTGCCCGAGTGGCTGTCGGCGGCGGCCGCACAGGCGCCCGCTAAGATCAGCTGATGCACACCCCTTGGTTCCATCGGTTGCAACGGATCGGTAAAGCTTTGATGGTTCCGGTTGCGGTCTTGCCGATCGCCGGTCTGTTGGTGGGGCTGGGGACCAGTCCTATCCCCTTTATTCCCCCCCTATTGGCCCAGTTTCTGCTCGCCGGCGGGGCGGCGGTGTTTGAATTTCTGCCATTGATGTTTGCGGTGGCCGTGGCGCTGACCTTTTGCCATCAAGATGGCACTGCGGCGCTGGCGGCCGTCACCGGCTATGGTGCGATGCTGGCCGCGATGGCGGTACTGGCGGCGCATTATCAGTGGCCAACCCAGGCGGTGCTGGGATTTGCCACGCTGAATACCGGAGTGCTCGGTGGGGTGTTGATCGGCTTGGTGACCGGTGTGGTCTACCGTCATTTTCATCAGGTGGCGCTGCCCGAAGCGTTTGCGTTTTTTTCGGAGCGGCGCTTGGTGCCCTTGATCAATGTGCTGGCGGGGATGTTGCTGGGCGGGATCCTGGCGCTGTTTTGGCCGTTACTGCAGATGAGCCTAGACCGCTTCTCCGATTGGGCCTTGTATCAGCAGCCGATGTTGGCGTGGGGCTTGTATGGCGTGTTAGAGCGGCTGTTGATCCCGCTGGGTCTTCACCATATCTGGAACCTGCCGTTTTTCTATGAGATCGGCCAATACGCGGTGCCGCCAGGCGGGGTAATAACCGGTGAGATCCCTCGTTTTTTGGCGGGTGATCCCGACGCGGGTCATTTGGCGGGAGGCTACCTGATCAAGATGTGGGGGCTGCCGGCGGCCGCGCTGGCGATCTGGCGCTGTGCCGAACCGAAACAGCGACGTCAGACCGGCGGGATCATGCTGTCGGCGGCCTTTACCTCCTGGCTGACCGGGGTGACGGAGCCGGTTGAGTTTGCCTTCCTGTTTGTGGCGCCGCTGTTGTTCCTGTGTCATGCCTTGCTGACGGGCTTGGCCTATATGCTGGTTATTGCTGCCGATGTGCATCATGGGATGGTCTTTTCGCAGGGGATGGTGGATTTCACCCTGTATCTGCATTTGAGCCGTGGGGCCGAGAACCTGTTGTGGCTGGGGCCAGCGTATGCACTGCTCTACTATGGTCTGTTTCGCTGGGCGATCCTTCGATTTAGCGTATTGACGCCTGGCCGTACCCGCAAACGTCCGGTGCGGTTTGCCAAGGCTCCGGCCGCATTGGTACTGCAGGCGCTCGGTGGGGCGGCGAATCTGAAGAGCCTGGACGCCTGCCTGACTCGGTTGCGCCTTTCGTTGTACCACCCAGACCGAATGGATAAGGCGTTGCTGCACAGGTTGGGAGCCAAGGCGGTGATCCGACATGGTGAAGGGGTTCAGTTGGTCGTGGGGCCGCAGGCGGACCGGATCCGTGAGCGATTACGGCTGGCTGCTGGCTGGCGATGATATAAAAAAACGGCCACCGAAGTGGTAATGCCGATCATTTAAGGATCGTTTGACCGATCTTTTGATGATGTCAGAATCTGAGTTCTCATTCAGGAACTCGGATTTTTTATGCTTCTCAGTCAAGCTCTCGATACCCTCCATAGCTTCTCCCCTGACAACCTTTCCACCTTGTCCGAGTTGCTCGACCCGAAGTTGATCGAAGAGTGTCTGCAGGATACCGGGACGGTTACGCTCAGAAAGCGGCGATTGCCGATGGAGCTGATGGTTTGGAGCGTGGTGGGGATGGCGCTGTTTCGAAATTCGCCGATGTCTCAGGTGGTCAATCAACTGGACATTGTCCTTCCCGGTAAGCGCCCGTTTGTTGCGCCTAGCGCCGTGGTACAAGCCAGACAGAGACTGGGGGTTGAACCTGTCAAAGCCGTGTTTGAGAAAACCCAAGCCCTGTGGCGCGATAAGACCCCATCACCACACTGGAATGGCTTAACCCTGCTGGGTGTTGATGGGGTGGTCTGGCGCACACCGGATACGCCGGAAAACAGCCAAGCATTTGCTCGCACTGGCACTAAAACCACCACTTCCGATTACCCACAGCTCCGTATGGTATGCCAGATGGAACTCACCAGCCACTTAGTGGTGTCCTCGGCCTTTGACTGTATCTCCAACAGCGAAGTGACACTGACCGCAGAGCTGATCGACAAGACACCGGATCATTCCCTCACGATCTTCGACAAGGGCTTCTATGCCTTGGGCCTCCTACACCGCTGGCAAAAAACGGGAGAGGAGCGCCACTGGATGATCCCGTTGAAAAAGGGAGCGCGATATGAAGTGCTCAGAAAGATCAGCTCTGGCCACGAACTGGTAGAACTGCCGATCTCGCCACAAGCGCGGACAAAGTGGAGTGATGCACCGGCCACCATGACCGCTCGGCTCATCACCAAGATGGTCAACGGCAAGCGTGTTCAGATCCTGACGTCGATGACCGATCCTAAGCGCTACCCAGCGGCCGATATCGTGGACCTGTATGCCCACCGATGGGAGATCGAACTGGGCTATCGGGAGATGAAACAGCATTTGCTTCACAGCCAGTTGACGGTCAGAAGCAAGAAGCCGGATACGGTGAAACAGGAGCTATGGGGCGTATTGCTTGCCTACAACTTACTGCGATTTTTGATGGGGCAGATGGCCTATTCACTGAAGGGGGTTGAGCCTTATCAGATCAGCTTCAAAGGTGCTGCGATCTACTTAATCAGCCAGCTACAGATGTTGCCAATGGTTTCACCGGGAAATATCCCCCGTGTGATTGGGCAGATCATCGGAATTGCTGCGGCCTTTGTACTGCCAATCCGGCGAGAGCGCCATTACCCTCGAGCTGTGAAGCGTCGCCCCCAGAAATACGCAGTTCGGCGGCCACGAAAGAAAAATGCCAGTCAGCTTAACTGACTGGCATTACCACCGAAGTGGCCGTTTGAACTTAGGCTAGCCAGCGTTATTCGGCGCTGCGCAGCAGTTCATTGATCCCGACTTTACCCCGGGTCTTGGCATCGACTTTCTTAACGATGATGGCGGCGTACAGATCACAGGTTCCGCATTTGGATGGCAGGGTGCCGGACACGACCACGGAGCCCGCTGGGACGCGACCGTAGTGCACTTCGCCGGTTTCGCGATCGAAAATACGCGTGCTCTGGCCGATGTAAACGCCCATGGAGATCACCGAGCCTTCCTCCACGATCACGCCTTCAACCACTTCAGAGCGTGCGCCAATAAAGCAGTTGTCTTCGATGATGGTTGGGCTGGCCTGCAGAGGCTCTAGTACGCCACCAATGCCAACACCGCCAGACAGGTGAACGTTTTTGCCGATCTGGGCGCAGGAGCCGACGGTCGCCCAAGTGTCGACCATGGTGCCTTCATCAACGTAGGCACCAATATTCACGTAGGAGGGCATCAACACGGTGTTTTTACCAATAAAAGCACCTTGGCGTACGGACGCCGGCGGGACCACACGCATGCCTTCGGCACGGAAGCGCGCGTCGTCGTAACCGGCAAATTTCATCGGCACCTTGTCGAAATATTTGGTCTCCGCGCCTTCAACCACTTGGTTGTCGAATAAGCGGAAAGACAGCAGCACTGCCTTTTTTAGCCATTCATTGACGACCCACTCGCCATCCACTTTTTCGGCCACTCGGGCTTCACCGCTGTCGAGCATCGCCAGGGCGCGTTTGACGTCGGCGGCCAGATCGCCACAGGCGTTGGATGGGGTGATCTCGGCTCGCTGTTCAAAGGCGGCTTCGATGCGTGTTTGTAGCTCGGTCATTGGATGACTCCTTTGCAATGATTCAATCTTGCTCCAGCGCGTGTTTCAGCGCGGTGCGAAGGGATTCTTGTTGGGCTTGATCCAGGGCCTGATCCTCCTGCGTTGCCAGCAGGAAGAAGTCTTCGGCTTTCTCGCCGACCGTGGTGATCTTGGCGGCCTTGATCACCACGCCGCATTGTTCAAAGACCTGGCCGATCTGGGCCAAGATCCCGGCCCGATCCAGCGTCACCAGCTCCATCATGGAGCTGTTCTTGCGATGACTGCTGAGGAATTTGACCTTGGTGGGGACCGAAAACGAGCGGAGCCGGCGTGGCAAGGCTCGTAGTGGGCGCACCTGAGAATCGTTCCGGCGCAAGGCTTGCAGCAGACTCTTGCGAATGCTGGCGATGCGGGACGGGTTTTGTACTGGGGTGCCATCATGCTCAAGGATCACAAAGCTGTCCAGTGCAAAGCCGTCCCGGGTGGTGAAGATCTGCGCATCGTGCACGGAGAGTTGCTTGCCGTCGAGCACCGCCATGACGCGAGTGAATAGGCCCTGGCTGTCCGGGGTGTACACAAACAGCTCGGTGCCACCTCGGGTCATGTGCACCGACAACTGCACTTGATGAGGCTCGTCCGGTTGGCTGAGCAGGTGCTCGGCATGCCACTGGATCTGGGCGGGGCTAAAGCGAAGAAAGTAGTCGGCAGAAAAACGCTGCCACAGACGATCCAAGGCGTCGTTATCCATGCCCTGGCGCACCAGCTGATTGCGCGCTTTGGCCTGGTGCTCCCGGATCCGCGCCCGGCTGTCGACTGGCACGGCCATGCCATTGAGTAGACGCTCGCGCGTGGCGTGGTACAGCTCGCGCAGCAGTGAGCCTTTCCAGTTATTCCACAGGGTGTCGTTGGTGGCGCAGATATCGGCCACGGTCAGACAATACAGGTAGGCCAGCTGGGTATGATCTTTGACCTTATTGGCAAACTTCTCGATGACTTCGGGATCGGTAATGTCTCGACGCTGAGCGGTGACCGACATCAGTAGATGGTGCTCAACCAGCCAGGCGACTAAGCGGCCATCGTGCTCGTTCATGCCGTGTTGCTGACAAAAATGCAGCGCATCGACGGCGCCGATCTCACTGTGATCGCCGCCCCGGCCCTTGCCGATATCGTGGAAGATGGCCGCTAACACCAAGAGGCCTTTCTTCGGTAGCTGATCGATCAGCACACTCCCCAGTGGGAAGATGGTTTTATGCTCAGGGTTGGAGAAGCGATCGATAAACTGCAGCAGTCGATGGGTGTGCTCATCGACGGTATAGGCATGAAACAGGTCAAACTGCATCTGGCCGGTGATCTGCTGCCAAGGCTTGAGGTACGCCCCCAAAATGCCGTGGCGGTGCATCAGTGACAGCGCTTTAAAGCCGTCGGGGTGCTTGAGGATCGCCATAAACAGTTGGCGGCACTCAGGTCGTTCGGACAACGGGGCCTTCAGCTGACGCCTAGCGGCCCGCAGCAGTCGTAGCGTTGATGCGGAGATGGTGTCGATCTGGGCCGACGCGGTGGCATCAAGAAACAACGCAAGGATGTGTTCGGGACGTTCAAACACGTCGTTACTGCGCGCTTCGATAAATCGACCGCGCTGAGAAAAGTGCGTGGTCAGCGGCTGAGCGCCGGGCATCGCACTTTGGCCCAAGGTGGCCTGTTTGAACAGCAGGAGCAGCATCTGATTGAGTTCGCGCACCGCTCGGACCGTGCGGTAGTAGCGCTTCATTAGCTGCTCGACCGCCAATTGGGTTTCGTCGCTGTAGCCCATCAGGCCAGCCACGTCGCGTTGATGGTCAAACAGCAGACGGTCTTCGGCCCGGCCGGCAACGGAATGCAGGGCAAAGCGCAGGCGCCACAGGAAGTCGCGACAGGTGCCCAGCTCTTCCAGCTCCTCTGGGGTCAGATAATCGTGGCTCACCAGCTCCGCGAGGCAGCCGACTTTAAAGTGGCGCAGTGCCACCCAGGTGATGGTCTGCACATCGCGCAACCCGCCTGGGCAGGATTTGAGGTTGGGCTCGAGATCGAATGGGGTCGAACGCTTGTGCCGGGCCTGCTGCTCTTCAAATTTGGCTTTGAAAAACTCGGCGCTGGGCCAGAAGTCTGCGGCCTGCACCGCGTGTTGGAGTTGGTGGTAGAGGTGGGGATCACCACACAATACGCGGGATTCGAGCAGGTTGGTGGCGATGGTGATGTCATCGCGAGCCAGCTCAATGGTTTGCGCGACCGAACGAACGCTGTGGCCGATCTCCAGTTTGCTGTCCCATAACAGGATGAGCAGATCGCCGAGCCGTTGCTCCAGCTCTGCGCTGAGCTCGGGCTCGGTCAAGACCAGCAAGTCGATGTCTGAGCGTGGATGCAGCTCGCCACGGCCGTAACCGCCGACGGCGATCAGGGCAACAGGGTGGCCGTCCAAGCCGCCTTGTTGCCACACGTATTGCAGCAAACCATCGATCTGTGCGGCTCGCGCTCCGAGTAGCACGCCGATGGCTTCGCCTTGTTGAAATTGACTGAGCTGTTGCTGCTCAAGCTCCGCCAGCTGCGCTTTGCAGTGGCGGACCAACGCTTGGTTGTCCATCCGTTGACCTCAATAAATGACCGGCTCAGCCGTGCTGGATGATCCGGGGCAGTTGACCTTCTTCCTCTTGGCGCCAAGTCAGCACTTCACAGCCATCTTCGGTGACCAGCAGCGTGTGCTCGTACTGGGCGGAGGGCTGACCGTCTTTGGTGGTGGCGGTCCAACCGTCTTTTTTGCTGACCTTGCAACGGTAATCACCGGCATTAATCATCGGTTCGATGGTAAAGCACATGCCGGCCTTCAGGGTGAGCTTGGCTTTATTGCGGTAATGCACGATCTGTGGCTCTTCATGGAAGGCGGCACCGATCCCGTGGCCACAGAAATCCCGCACCACAGAGAAACCGTTGTGATCGGCAATGGGGTGGATCGCCGCGCCGATTTCACTCAGACAGGCGCCGGGTTTGACCGTCTTGATGGAGGCGTACAGCGCCTGTTGGGTGATCTCCACCAACTTTTTATTGCGTGGGGTGGTGTTGCCGACGATGAACATCTTGGAGGTGTCGCCGTGGTAGCCGTCTTTGATCACCGTGATGTCGATGTTGACGATGTCGCCTTCTTTTAGCTTTTTGTGTCCCGGGATACCGTGACACACCACCTCATTGATGGAGATGCAGGTGGACTTCGGGAAGCCATGGTAGTTGAGGGGGGCCGGAATGGCGCCTTGCACCTTGGTGATGTGATCGTGGCAGATCTGGTTCAGCGCTTCGGTGGTGATGCCTTTTTGCACGTGAGGTTCGATCAGCTCCAACACCTCTGCGGCCAGACGGCCGGCCACGCGCATTTTTTCGATCTCTTCCGGGGTCTTGATGACGATACTCATTGGTCTACTCTTTAGTCGGTTAACGTCGCCGTTTTCGGCGCGGGCATTTGAGCTTGTTGGCGCATTATGGTATAAAGCGCGCCGACTCTCATATGTCCAAACTGCCTCAGCGGGAACCCTGTCGGGGCTGGCACGGCGTAATGAGCGTCATTATATCGTTAAAATTAACTTTTAAACCACACACGTACCGGCACATAGTGCGGGGTGCCCTTCGGGGTCGGACTATGGAGTACGTGGAGGCTTAACCCCAAACATTAAGAGAGAATTATCATGGCTACTGTTTCCATGCGCGACATGCTGAAGGCCGGTGTGCACTTCGGTCACCAAACCCGTTACTGGAACCCAAAGATGAAGCCGTTCATCTTTGGCGCTCGTAACAAGGTTCATATCATCAACCTGGAACACACTGTTCCTATGATGAACGAAGCTCTGGCTTTCATCCAGAACGTGGCTTCCAAGAACGGTAAAGTTCTGTTCGTTGGTACCAAGCGCGCGGCAGGTCAAGCGGTTAAAGAAGCAGCACAAAGCTGTGACCAGTACTTCGTTGACAACCGTTGGTTGGGCGGCATGATGACCAACTGGAAGACTGTTCGTCAGTCCATCAAGCGTCTGAAAGATCTGGAAGCTCAGTCCCAAGACGGTACTTTCGAAAAGCTGACCAAGAAAGAGGCGCTGATGCGTACTCGCGAAATGGCCAAGCTGGACAAGTCCCTGGGTGGTATCAAGGACATGGGCGGTCTGCCTGACGTAATGTTCGTGATCGGTGCTGACCACGAGCACATTGCTATCAAAGAAGCCAACAACCTGGGTATCCCAGTTGTTGCTATCGTTGATACCAACACCAACCCGGATGGCGTTAACTACATCATCCCAGCGAACGACGATGCGATCCGCGCGATCCAGCTGTACACCGGTGCGGTTGCACAGGCAGTACGCGACGGCCGTGGTCAAGATCTGGTTGTTCAAGCTGAGCAAGACGGTTTCGTAGAAGCCGAGTAATTTGGGCTGGGCATTTGCCTCCCAAAGAACCAAGATTTATTGGTTAAATTGGGGCCCCTGGGCCCCTTTTTCTAAATCAGACGTTTGTCTAGAGGAATATGACAATGGCAGTTACTGCTTCCCTGGTAAAAGAGCTGCGCGAGCGCACTGGCGCTGGCATGATGGATTGTAAGAAAGCCTTGGTAGAAACCAATGGTGATATCGAGCTGGCCATCGAGAACATGCGTAAATCTGGTCTGGCTAAAGCCGCGAAAAAAGCAGGCCGTGTTGCTGCTGAAGGCGTGATCATCATTAAGCAAAACGACGGTGTTGCTGCGATGGTTGAAGTGAACTGCGAAACCGATTTCGTAGCCATGGATGCGTCTTTCAACGAAATGGCGAACGGCATTGCTGACATCGCTCTGGCCGGTGAAATGACCGACGTTGCTGAGTTGTTGGCTGCGCCAATGAACGATTCTAACGTTGATACCGTTCGTGCTCAGCTGATCGCCAAGATCGGTGAGAACATGAACGTTCGTCGTTCTGAGATCGTGAAAGGTGACAACCTGGGTGCCTACGTTCACGGTCGTAAGATCGGTGTTGTAGCGGTACTGAACGGTGGCGACGAAGAGCTGGCGAAAGACATCGCTATGCACGTTGCAGCGTGTTCCCCACAGTTCGTTAAGCCAGAAGATGTTTCTGCTGAAGTCGTTGCCAAAGAGCGCGAAATTCAGGTAGACATCGCGGTCAACTCCGGTAAGCCGAAGGAGATCGCTGAGAAGATGGTTGAAGGCCGTATGCGTAAGTTCACCGGTGAGGTTTCTCTGACCGGTCAGCCTTTCGTTAAGGATCCTTCCAAGACCGTTGGTCAGCTGCTGAAAGAAAAAGGCGCTGACGTTGTTAACTTCGTACGTTTGGAAGTTGGCGAAGGTATCGAAATCGAAGAAACCGATTTCGCTGCAGAAGTAGCTGCCCAGATCGCCGCTGCTAAGCAATAAGTATTGCTGACTTGTTTCCAAATTCAGACCGCAGTTTCGCTGCGGTCTTTTAGCACCAGGATTTAAATATTATGAGCACCAATCCAAAACCGGCATTTCGTCGCATTCTGCTGAAACTCAGTGGTGAAGCCCTGATGGGCGAAGAAGGGTTCGGCATCGATCCCAAAGTTCTTGACCGTATGGCTCAAGAGGTTAAAGAACTGGTTGAGTTGGGTGTTCAGGTCGGTCTGGTGCTGGGCGGTGGTAACCTGTTTCGTGGGGCAGGCTTGGCTCAAGCCGGCATGAACCGCGTGGTGGGCGATCACATGGGTATGCTGGCCACCGTGATGAACGGTCTGGCGATGCGTGATGCGCTGCACCGTGCCTATGTGAATGCTCGACTGATGTCGGCCATTCCGCTGAACGGCGTGTGTGATAACTACCAGTGGGCTGAAGCGATCAGCTTGCTCAAATCGGGCCGTGTGGTGATCTTCTCCGCGGGTACCGGTAACCCCTTCTTCACCACCGATTCCGCTGCCTGTCTGCGTGGCGTGGAGATCGAGGCGGACGTTGTGATCAAAGCAACGAAAGTCGATGGTGTTTACACCGATGATCCAGTGAAGAACCCAGATGCAGAGAAATATGATACTCTGAGCTACCAAGAAGTGCTGGAAAAAGAGTTGAAAGTGATGGACTTGTCCGCCTTCACTCTGGCCCGCGACCACAAGATGCCGATCATGGTTTTCAACATGAACGAGCCCGGTGCCTTGCGCCGCGTGGTGATGGGTGAAAAACTCGGCACCCTGATCAGCGAATAAGACCCAATTCAAGCTATAGGACGATATCCCGTGATTAACGATATCCAAAAAGATGCCGCCACCCGTATGGCGAAAAGTGTGGAAGCGACCCGTACCCAAATGGCCAAAGTGCGCACCGGTCGTGCTCACCCAAGCCTGCTCGACGGCATTACGGTTTCCTACTACGGTGCCGACACGCCGCTGAATCAAGTGGCCAACGTGACCACCGAAGACTCTCGTACCCTGGCGATCACTGTGTTTGACCGCAGCCTGATCCAGGCGGTTGAAAAGGCGATCATGAGCTCCGATCTGGGCCTGAACCCTTCCTCTGCCGGTGCGGTTCTGCGGATCCCACTGCCACCGCTGACCGAAGAGCGTCGTAAGCAGCTGGTGAAAGTGGTTCGTGCTGAAGCCGAAAACGGCCGTGTTGCGGTTCGTAACATTCGTCGTGACGCCAACTCCGACATCAAAGGTCTGGAGAAGGAAAAAGAGATCGGTGAAGACGATGCGCGCCGTGGTGAAGAAGAAGTTCAGAAGCTGACCGATAAGTACGTAAAAGAGATCGATGTGATCGTTGCGGACAAAGAAAAAGAGCTGATGGAAGTCTAATCAAACACGCGTTGTTGGTTAGATTAAACGCCGTGTAGTGGTATCCTACACGGCGTTTGTGTTTTTAGAATGGTTTGCGGGATCGCGATGCATGTCTGAGTCAGTATCACGGCAGGGGAGTGACGTCGTTCCCCGTCATGTCGGCATCATTATGGATGGCAATGGCCGCTGGGCGGAAGCTCAGGGTAAGCCAAGGGTGGTGGGTCACCGCGCCGGGGTTAAGTCGGTGCGGGAAGTGGTGCGGTTGTGCCGTGAGGCGGGGGTCGGGTCACTGACTCTGTTCGCCTTTTCCAGTGAGAACTGGAATCGACCACCACGGGAAGTGGCACTGCTGATGCGGCTGTTTATCACCGTGCTGCGTCGCGAAGTGAAGTTGTTGAAAAAGAACAATGTACGTCTGCGGGTGATCGGCGATACGCAGGCGTTTGAGCCCAAATTGCAACAGCGGATCCTGGAAGCGGAAGCGGAAACGGCCGATTGTGATGGCCTGACCCTCAATGTGGCGGCCAACTACGGCGGCCGTTGGGATATTGTGCAGGCGACACGGCAAGTGGCGTTGCAGCTTCAGCAAGGCGAGCTCTCGGTCGACCAGATCGATGAGTCGATGCTCCAGCGCTTCATGTGTTTATCGGAACAGCCGGAGATGGATCTGTTGATCCGGACCGGTGGTGAAGAGCGGATCAGTAACTTCTTGCTGTGGCAGTGCGCCTACAGCGAGCTGTTTTTCTCCGAGGCGCTCTGGCCAGACTTTGCCGACGCGGCCTTCGCCGAGGCGCTGGATGCCTACGCCAGCCGCCAACGCCGGTTTGGAAAAACTGGCGCTCAGGTGGCCGATGTGACGGTGGCGCAATAAACCCCCTACACTTATCGGTTGCCCCTTAATCCAATTTTGAACGTTCGAGGTTTGTTTGCTTAAGCAACGTGTTTTAACGGCATTGCTGCTGCTTCCGGCAGCTCTGGCTGGGATCTTCATGCTGCCCGTCGGTGGCTTTGCCATCGCCGTCGCAGCGGTGTTCGTGCTGGCTGCCCGTGAGTGGGGCGCCTTTGTGATGGCTGACAGTAAGATGGCCAAGATCAGCTATGGCGCGGCCATGGCGGTGCTTCTGGCGGCCTTGCTGCTGTTGGTACCCAGTGATTTGATTTGGGCCAATGGCCACCTTCACCCGCTGTATCACGGCTTGTTGGTCGTCGGTGTGCTGTGGTGGGTGATCGGCCTAGGTTTGGTGTTGAGCTTTCCTGGTAGCAGCCGCTTCTGGCAAGACAGCCCATTTTTGAAATCCTTGTTCGGTCAACTGACCTTGTTGCCCTGCTTCGCCGCGCTGTTGGTGTTGAAGGCCATGCCCGGTGCTATCGATGGTGCTTGGCTGGTGCTGGCGGTATTGCTGCTGGTCTGGGGCGCGGATACCGGTGCCTATTTTGTCGGTAAGGCCATCGGTAGGAATAAGCTGATCCCAACGGTGAGCCCGGGCAAGACCCGTGAAGGCTTGTTGGGTGGCATGGCGGTCTGTGCCTTGCTGAGCCTGATCGGTTGGCAGTTGATCGACTCCCTGTCGCTGTTTGAAGCTCTGATCCTCGGCATGGTGACCGCGTTTGCGTCGGCACTGGGTGATCTGCTGGAGAGCATGTTTAAGCGGGCGGCGAACATCAAAGACAGTGGCAGCTTGCTGCCGGGTCATGGCGGTGTGTTGGATCGCATCGACAGCGTAACCGCCGCCATGCCGGTGTTTGCCTTCCTTTACCTGATCTTCGGGCTGTAACCCATGCAGAATCTGGCGATCTTCGGTGCGACCGGCTCCATCGGCAGCAGCACTTTGGATGTGATCCGCCGTCATCCCGAGCATTACCGTGTGTCGGTGTTGACGGCCCACAGTAACAGTGAGGCCATGACGGCCTTATGTCTGGAGCTGGTGCCGGATCACGCCGTGATGGTGGATGAATCGGCTGCGCGATCCTTGCGCGAGGCTCTGGCCGGTCGAGTGCCGACCCAGATCCACGCTGGCGAGCAGGCGCTGGTGGAGATGGCTTCGCTGCCTGAGGTGGACACCGTGATGGCAGCCATCGTTGGCGCAGCCGGACTGGCCTCCACTTTGGCGGCGGTCAAGCTAGGCAAGCGTGTCCTGCTGGCGAACAAAGAGGCGTTGGTGGTCTCCGGTCAGCTGTTTATGGATGCGGTCGCGCAAAGCGGTGCGACCTTGCTGCCGGTGGACTCCGAGCATAACGCCATATTCCAGAGCTTACCGGAACCGGTACAGCAAAATCTGGGGCATTGCGATCTGGCGGCGAACGGGATCTCCCATCTGCTGCTGACCGGCTCCGGTGGCCCGTTCCGCACCCGAGATCTGGCGACCTTTGATACCATTACGCCGGCCGAGGCCTGCGCGCACCCTAACTGGTCGATGGGGCAGAAGATCTCGGTGGATTCCGCCACCATGATGAATAAGGGGTTGGAATACGTCGAGGCCCGCTGGTTGTTTAATGCCAGTGCCGAGCAAATTCAGGTGGTGATCCACCCGCAAAGCGTGATCCATTCGATGGTGCAATATAAGGATGGTTCGGTATTGGCACAGTTAGGTCAGCCGGATATGCGTACCCCCATCGCCCACTCCCTGTCCTACCCGGAGCGGATCCACGCCGGGGTGGAACCTTTGGATTTCTTTAAGGTCGGACAGTTAACCTTCGAGGCGCCCGATTATCGGCGCTACCCCTGTTTGGAGCTGGCTATTGCGGCCTGTCATCAGGGGCAGGAGGCCACGACGGTGGTTAATGCGGCCAATGAGATCGCGGTGGCCGCATTTCTGCAGAACCGTATCGGCTTTAGTGACATTGCCCGGGTAAACGGGTACTGTCTGGAGCAGGCAGATCTGTCTGCCAGGCTCAGTCTTGAGGGACTGGCCGATCTGGATATTCAGGCTCGATCGCTCGCTAGCGGTTGGATCAAGCGAGGACGATAATGCTTGGATTTTTATGGGATCTGGGGGCCTTTCTGGTTGCCCTTGGTCTCTTGGTTACGGTGCATGAATACGGCCACTTCTGGGTGGCTCGGCGCTGTGGCGTTAAGGTGGAACGCTTCTCCATCGGCTTTGGTAAGCCGATCTGGCAGAAGGTGGGCAAAGACGGCACCGAATATGTGGTGGCGATGATCCCGCTGGGCGGCTACGTCAAGATGCTGGACGGCCGGGTCGACGACCTCCTTCCTGAGATGGAATCCCAAGCTTTCGATCGCAAACCTGTGTTGCAACGTATCGCCGTGGTGGCCGCTGGCCCGTTGGCGAACTTTGCGCTGGCATTGGTTCTGCTGTACGCCATGTTCTTGCTGGGCGTCTCATCGGTTAAGCCGGTATTGACCGCACCGGCGCCTCAATCTATCGCTGCCCAGGCTGGACTGCCTGAGCACAGCATCGTCACCCATGTTGGCAACGATCCCGTGGTGGATTGGGAGGCGCTGAACTTTGCCTTGGCGGCGCAGATCGGCGCCGATCAGATCGGCCTGACCCTGGATGTGGACGGCCGAGCTCAGTCCTTCACGCTCGACACCCGAGAGTGGGTGTTTGATGCCGATAAGCAGCCGTTAACCGACAGCTTGGGCCTGACGTTCTGGACGCCGGCGATCACCACCGTACTCGCTTACGTGGATGATCAGGGCGCGGCCTATCAGGCAGGCTTGCGCGAGGGCGATCGGATCACCCATGTTGATGGCGAAATGCTCGATTGGGAGCCTTTGGTTGCGAAGATCGCGGCGGCGCCGGAACAAGCACTGCAAATGACGGTCGAACGAAGTGGTGAGCGGCTCGGTTTCGAGGTGATCCCCAAAGCCGTCGTCAAAGATGGCCAGTTGATCGGTCAGATCGGCGTTTCTCCCACGCGTGAGGCCTGGCCTGAGGCGTACCGAGTAGAGCTGAAATATGGCCTGCTGGGGGCGTTGCAGCAAGCGGCTGATCGCACCTGGGAGTTGTCGGCTTTGACGCTGGGAACGTTTGGCAAACTGATCACCGGTGATCTGTCTTTCAATAATCTGGGAGGACCGATCGCCATCGCCCAAGGTGCTGGTGCCAGTGCCGGGGTGGGTTTGGTGTATTTTCTTGGGTTTTTAGCCTTGTTAAGCGTCAATTTAGGGATCATCAATCTGTTCCCGTTGCCGGTGCTTGATGGCGGCCATTTACTCTATTACTTTATTGAACTTTTAACCGGTAAGCCGGTGCCAGAGAAGGCACAGGAGATCGGCTTTCGGATCGGCTCGGCGCTGCTTCTGTTGTTGATGTCCATCGCCATTGTCAACGATGTTGCCCGACTTTAGGGACTTCAGGGAATAACAAAAAATCGCGGCTATGAGACTAAATACTATCATGGCGTCGATGCTGCTTGTCGGGGCGACCTATTCAGGGGTAAGCCAGGCGGCAGGCTTCGAGCCTTTTGTCGTAGAAGACATTAAAGTTGAAGGGTTACAGCGTGTTGCACTGGGTGCAGCATTGTTGAACTTGCCCGTAAAAGTGGGTGATGAAGTGGATGCTGTGACCTTGCAGCAGGCCATTAAGTCACTGTATCGATCCTCCAATTTCGATGATGTCCAGGTGCTGCAAGATGGCAAAACCCTGGTGGTGGTGGTGCGTGAGCGTCCGACCATCTCCAGTGTGGTGCTGGATGGCAACAAGGACATCAAGGATGAACAGCTACAAGAGAGTCTCGACAGCTCCGGGGTGAAAGTGGGCGAACCACTGGATCGGACGTTGCTGACCGAGATCGAAAAAGGGTTGCAGGACTTTTATTTTGGCGTGGGTAAATACAACGCCAAAGTGGAAGCACAGATCATCAACCTGCCGCGTAACCGGGTTGAACTTAAATTTGAGTTCAACGAGGGGGACGCGGCCGAGATCCATCAGCTCAATATCGTTGGTAACGAGATCTTCCCCAACGATGAGCTGATCTCCCGTCTTGAGTTGACCGATTACAAAGCTTGGTGGGATCTCTTTGGTGATCGCCGCTACCAGAAGCAGAAGCTGGAAGGCGATCTGGAGACCTTGACCTCCTATTATCAGGATCGCGGCTACATCCGTTTCCGGGTGGACTCGACTCAGGTGGCGATGACACCGGACAAGCAAGGCTTGTACGTCACGGTGAACGTCGATGAGGGGGAAAAGTACACCATCGGCGGCATCAATCTGACCGGTGAGCTGCTGGATAAGCGCGAGATCCTCGAAAAGATCGTGCCTCTGAAAGAGGGCAGCGTCTACAACGCGGCGGAAGTGACCTTTACCGAAGAGATGATCAGCACCTTCCTCGCGCGCTTTGGTTATGCTTACCCGACGGTGACCACCTATCCCGAGATCGATGATGAAACCAATCTGGTGACGTTGAACGTGAATGTCGATCCCGGCAAGCGGATCTACGTGCGCAAGGTGGACTTCACCGGTAACCACGTGACCCGGGATGAGGTGTTGCGGCGGGAAATGCGTCAGATGGAGGGCACCTGGCTCAACAGTCGTAACGTTGAGCTGTCGAAGGAGCGTTTGAACCGATTAGGTTTCTTCGAAACGGTGGAATCCACCACCACGCCAGTCCCGGGTTCGGACGATCTGGTCGATGTGGAGTATCAGGTGAAAGAGCAGCCTTCCGGCTCCTTTACCTTTGGTGTGGGTTACGGTACCGAGAGTAAACTGAGTCTGCAGCTGGGTCTGTCCCAGGCTAACTTCTTGGGCTCGGGCAATAATGTTGGCATCAACGTCAACACCAATTCCTACTCCAAGAGCGTCAACCTCTCTTATCAAGATCCTTACTTTACCAAAGATGGCGTCAGTGCCGGCGGTAGCGTGTATTGGTCGGCGTTTGATGCGGGTCAGTATTATCTGGAATCCTATAAGAATGATTCCTACGGGGCGTCGTTCGATCTGTCTTGGCCGGTCAACGAGTACAACCGACTCGGGCTCGGTGTGGGCTATCGCCACAATGAGCTGTCGCAGTACTCGCCCTACGAGCAGGTACTGAAATTCAGCCGGATCTATGGCAATCCACAAGATCCGATCGGCAACCTAGCGTTCGATAACTTCGAGCTTAACGCCAACTGGAGTCGCAGCACCCTGAACCGAGGGATGTTCCCAACGGCGGGTAACAACCAGCGACTGAGCGGTAAGGTTACGACCCCCGGCAGTGATACCCAGTACTTTAAGCTGAACTTTGATACCAGTTTCTATTACCCATTGAGTCGCAATCACCGCTGGGTGTTCCTGACCCGGGGCCGGATCGGCTACGGTAATGGCTATGGTGAGCTGAACAATAATGGCATCGATCATGAGCAGATCCTGCCATTCTGGGAGAATTTCTACGCCGGTGGTTCCACCATTTTGCGTGGCTTCCAGACCAACTCCGTTGGCCCGCGTGCATTCTACGTGCTCAGTGACGGTGTGCCCTGTACGCCGGATCCATCCGGTGGGATCGGCAGCTGTGATTACCCAGGGGATCCGGATCGGATCTCGGTGGAAACCAATCGCTCGGTCGGTGGTAACGCCATCGCGACGCTGAGCACTGAGTTGGTGATCCCGACGCCGTTCCTGGATGAGGCCTACGCCAATACGGTACGGACTTCGTTCTTCATCGATGCCGGTAATGTGTGGGACACCGAGTTTGATTATGATTCTTATCGGGTTCTTCCGCAGTCAGAGTTTGATAAACTGCAGGATTATTCCGATCCGGGTCGGATCCGGGCGTCCTACGGGATGTCTGTGCAGTGGATCTCGCCGATGGGGCCCATGGTGTTTAGCCTGGCATGGCCACTGAAGGAATACGAAGGCGACCGTACTGAGATCTTCTCATTTAATATCGGTCGAACTTTCTGATCACAGCACGTAGCTGAATACTAAATATAACGATTTGTCATAGGAGCAAGACCCTTGAAAAAAGTAATCGCGACCGCCGCTTTGATGCTGGCAACCCTGGCCCCGGCCGCTTACGCAGAGCAAAAGATCGCCGTGATCGACATGCAAGCCGTATTGGCTCAGCACCCAGAGCGTGATGCGATTGGCCAGAAGATGGAGCAGGACTTCGCCGAGCGGATCGCCTCCGTGCAGAAGCTGCAGCAAGAGCTGCAAGAGCTGGCTCAGAAGATGCAAAAGGACGCTGCGCTGATGACCGACGCCCAGAAGGTTGAGTTGGAGCGTAAGGGTCAGTCGCTGCAGGCCGATCTGCAACTGCAGGGTCAGGCACTGGAAGAAGATATGCAGAAGCGTCAGAACGACGAGCAGCGTAAGATCCTGATGCAGGTACAAGAAGCCATTAATGCAGTGGCCGAAGCCAATGGTTACGACATCATTCTTGAAGCCCGTGCAGTGGTGTTTGCTGATGAAGCGCACAATATTTCTGCTAAGGTTCTAGAAGCAGTCACTGAAGGCAACTAATTGATGAGCAAGATGACCCTTGCGCAGTTGGCGAGCGTATTGAACGCTCGCCTGCAGGGCAACCCCGACACCCTCATTGAGGGTGTCGCTACGTTAGAGCAGGCAGAAGTTCAGCACATTGGCTTTCTGGCCAACAGCAAATATCGCAATCAGTTGGCGGATACGTCAGCCGGTGCGGTTATCTTGTCTGAAGCGGATGCAGAGGGGTTTGCCGGCAATGCGCTGATCATGTCCAACCCTTATGTGGGCTACGCCACCGTCGCTCGCCTGCTGGACAGTACGCCACGCTGTGCCGTTGGGGTACACCCCAGCGCGGTGATCCATCCCGACGCGCAGTTGGGTGAGAACGTCAGCATCGGCGCCAATGCGGTGATCGAGGCCGGCGCGGTATTGGGCGACAATGTCCAGATCGGTTCAGGTTGTGTTATTGGCCTGGGCGCTATCATTGGCGCCGGCTCTCGTCTGTGGGCCAACGTCACCTTATATCATGGCGTGAGTTTGGGGCAGGACTGTATTGTCCACTCCGGCGCGGTGATCGGCTCCGATGGCTTTGGTTATGCCAACGACAAAGGGCGCTGGATCAAGATCCCACAGGTGGGCTCTGTCCGGATCGGCAATGCTGTCGAGATCGGCGCAAACGCCTGCATCGACCGCGGCGCCTTGGATGACACCGTCATCGAGGATGGCGTGATCTTGGATAATATGATCCAGATCGGTCACAACGTGCAGATGGGCGCCAATACCGCGATGGCGGCAGCGACCGTAGTCGCCGGTAGCACGAAGATCGGCCGTAACTGTATCTTTGGTGGTAATAGTGCGGTGGCCGGTCACGTTGAGATCTGTGATGGGGCAGTGGTGTCCGGCTTGACCGGCGTCACGGGCAACATCAAAACGCCGGGGCAATATGCTTCGCCGCCGCCGTTGCAGGAGGCCAAACAGTGGCGTAAGAACAGCGTGCGCATGCGTCAGTTGGATGACATGTACCGCCGCTTACGTGCCCTTGAGAAACAGCTGGCTGCCACGTCCAGCGAGAAAGATTGAATACCGCCTGAGGAAACCGCTTTGTCTGAGCAATTGAACACCATGGAGATCCGCGAGATCCTGGATTACCTGCCACACCGTCACCCGTTTGTGCTGGTTGACCGGGTGCTGGATTACACCCCAGGCGAGAAGCTGACGGCGCTGAAAAATGTGTCGTACAACGAACCGTTTTTCCCTGGGCACTTCCCCAATATGCCGGTGATGCCCGGGGTTTTGATTTTGGAAGCCTTGGCGCAGGCGTCGGCGATCCTGGCGTTTAAGACCCATGGTCGATCGGACAACAGCTTGTACCTGTTTGCCGGCATTGATAATGCCCGTTTCAAGCAGCCTGTGGTGCCAGGAGATTCGTTGGTACTGGAAGTGGAAGCGGTAAAAGAGCGTCGCGGCATTGGCTTTTACGCTGCCCGCGCGTTGGTTGACGGCAAGGTGGTTTGCAGTGCCGATCTGATGTGTGCCAAACGAGAGATCTGAATCCGTGATTGATGCCAATGCTGTGATCCACCCCGACGCCAAGATCGGCGCCAATGTGACCGTCGGTCCGTTCTCCTATATCGGTGCCGCTGTTGAGATCGGTGATGACACCTGGATCGGCTCTCATGTCGTGATCAAAGGCCCCTGCACCGTCGGCAAGGGCAATAAGTTCTTCCAGTTCTCGTCGATCGGCGAAGAGTGCCAAGACAAGAAATACAATGGCGAACCGACTCGAGTTGAGATCGGCGACAACAACGTATTTCGCGAGTGTTGTACCGTGCACCGTGGCACGGTACAGGATCAAGGCTTGACCAAGATCGGCTCTGACAACCTGTTTATGGCCTACACCCACGTGGCCCACGACTGTGTGGTGGGCAACCATGTGATCCTGGCTAACAACGCCTCCATTGCCGGTCATGTGCAAGTGGATGACTGGGCGATCCTGGGCGGGATGACCGGGGTGCATCAGTTTGTCCATATCGGTGCTCACGCCTTCACGGCGGGCTGCTCCTTGGTGCTGCAGGATGTGCCACCCTACGTGATGGTGTCTGGCCAGAGTGCGGCGCCGCGTGCCATCAACAGCGAAGGCTTGAAGCGTCGTAACTTCTCCAAAGAAGCGGTATTGGCCGTACGTCGTGCCTATAAGTTGTTGTACCGCAGTGGCTTTACCACGGCCGAGGCCTTGCCTCAGCTTAAAGAGATGGCGCAGCAACACCCGGAAGTGGCGCCGATGGCCGAATTTGTCGAGAACTCCAGCCGCGGTATCGTGCGCTAGGAGCAGCAAGAGGACTGGCCATTGCGCCCGCTAACCATTGCTTTAGTCGCCGGAGAGATCTCCGGCGATATTTTAGGTGCCGGTTTGATCAAGGCGATCAAAGCCCGCCATCCGGACGCCCGCTTTGTCGGGATCGGCGGACCCTTGATGATCGAGCAGGGCATGGACTCCTGGTTTCCGATGGAGGAGTTGGCGGTGATGGGCCTGGTCGAGGTGCTGGGACGCCTGCCACGGCTGCTGGCGATCAAAAAAGCGCTGGTTGCCCGCCTGACCGAGCTTAAGCCGGACGTATTTGTCGGGATCGACGCGCCGGACTTCAACCTGCGCATTGAAAAATTGCTCAAAGACGCGGCGATCCCCACCGTACATTACGTCAGCCCCTCGGTTTGGGCCTGGCGGCCGAAGCGGATCTTCAAGATCGACGCGGCCACCGATCAGGTCCTGGCGTTGCTGCCGTTCGAGAAGGCGTTTTACGATAAATACGACGTCAGCTGCGAGTTTGTCGGCCATACCCTGGCCGACACCATCCCGCTGGTGTCTGAGCCGCTACCGGCCCGGCAACAACTGGGCTTGCCCGAGCAGGGTAAGGTGCTGGCGATGCTGCCGGGCAGTCGTGGTGGCGAGATGAGTCGCTTAGGGGCGATCTTCATCGAAACGGCCGCGCGGTTGCAGCTGGCCGATCCCCAGCTGACCATCGTGGTGCCGCTGGCCAATGAACATCGCCGGACACAGATGGAAGCCCTGCTGGCTGAGTCCGAGCACGCACCTAAGCTGGTGTTGGTGGACGGGCAATCCCGTACGGCCATGATGGCAGCAGATGCCATCCTGCTGGCGTCGGGGACGGCCACACTGGAGGCGATGCTGGTCAAGCGACCGATGGTGGTGGGCTATAAGGTCTCACCGATGACCTACCATATCGCCAAGGCGATGATGTCGGTGGATAAGGTGGCGCTGCCCAACTTGTTGTCCGGTGAGGATCTGGTGCCGGAGCTGATCCAGTACGATTGCACCGTTGAGCAACTGGTGGCGGAAGTGGAAGCGAAGTTGTCGATGGATCCGACCCCATTGATCGCGCGGTTTACCGAGTTGCACCACGAGCTGCGCCGCAATGCGTCTGAACGCGCGGCGGACGCGGTGTTGGCTTTGGTGGCTCCGCGCCCTAACGAGGCTGAAACATGCATGAATTGATCGCCGGTGTCGACGAAGTCGGCCGCGGCCCGCTGGTGGGGGATGTGGTCACCGCTGCGGTGATCCTCGATCCCAACAACCCGATCCTCGGGCTCGCGGATTCCAAGAAATTGTCGGAAAAGAAGCGTAATCTGCTGTTTGATGAGATCCGTGAAAAGGCGCTGGCTTGGCACGTCGCCCGTGCCAGCGTGGCGGAGATCGATCAGCTCAATATCCTGCACGCGACCATGCTGGCGATGCAGCGTGCGGTGGCCGGTCTGGCGGTGACGCCGAGCTTGGTTCGGGTCGATGGTAATCGGTGTCCGGACTTCGGTGGCTTGGCGGCGGAAGCCCTGATCAAGGGCGATGACAAGGAGCCTGCGATCAGCGCCGCTTCGATCTTGGCCAAGGTGGTGCGGGATCGGGAGATGGTGGCGCTGGATGCGCGCTACCCGCAATACGGTTTCGCCAAGCATAAGGGCTACCCCACCAAGGATCACATGGCGGCGCTGCTTGAGCACGGCGCCATCGCCGAGCACCGGCGCAGTTTTAAACCGGTGCGTCGTGCACTGGGGCTGGAGTCCTGAGCGGGCGCCGGGTGCAATCCTCAAGATCTTCGCCATAATGCGATATCTGACTTTCTGTTTTTAATGGGGCGCTTGGCGCCCTTTGTCACCTAACGCCAGTTGCTGGCAAGAGCTGTCCATGACCGATCCAAAGTTTGTTCACCTACGCGTTCACTCCGACTTTTCCATGGTGGATGGTCTGATGAAGACCGGCCCGCTGATCAATGCCGTGGCCGGGATGGGGATGCCCGCCGTGGCGTTGACCGATCAAACCAACCTGTGTGGTCTGGTGAAGTTTTTGGGCGCGGCGCACAAGAACGGGGTTAAGCCGATCATCGGTGCCGATTTCTGGATGTTGGTGCCGCAATTGGGTGACGAGCAGGTGCGCCTGACGGTCTTGGCGATGAACAATGCCGGCTATGCCAACCTGACGGAGCTGATCAGTGAGGCCTACCTACGGGGCCATGTTGGCGGTCGCGCGGTATTGGATAAGGCGTGGCTGGAGAAGTACAACGAAGGACTGATCATACTCTCGGGTGGCCGAGAGGGCGACGTGGGTAAGGCCCTGGTCAAGGGCAATCAGGCGATGGCGCTTGAGCTAGCTCGCTTCTACCAGACCCATTTTGCTGATCGGTACTATCTGGAGCTGCTGCGCACCGGCCGTCCCGACGAGGAAGCCTATCTGCACCAAGCGGTGGCGCTCGCCGCTGAGTTAGATCTGCCCTTGGTGGCCACCAATGAGGTGGTGTTTAAGGCGCCTGAGGATTTCGATAATCACGAGATCCGGGTGTGTATCCACGATGGTTTCCCACTGGACAACGCCACCCGCCCACGGCGTTATTCGGCACAGCAGTACCTGCGTACGGAGCAGGAGATGTGCGAGCTGTTTGCCGATATCCCAGAGGCATTGGAGAACAGCGTAGAGATCGCCAAACGCTGTAACGTTAAAGTGCGTTTGGGCGAATACTTCCTGCCGGACTTTCCCACCGGCGATCTGAATATCGAAGACTTTCTGGTTAAGGTCTCGGAAGAGGGGCTGGAGGAGCGGCTCGAGTTCCTGTTTCCGGATGAGGCCAAGCGCGCCGAGGTGCGGGGCGAGTACGATGAGCGCCTTAAGATCGAGCTGGAAGTGATCAATAACATGGGCTTCCCAGGTTACTTCTTGATCGTAATGGAGTTTATCCAGTGGTCTAAGGATAACAATATCCCGGTGGGGCCTGGCCGGGGCTCGGGTGCCGGTTCTTTGGTGGCCTATGCGCTGAAGATCACCGACTTGGATCCATTGGAATACGATCTGCTGTTCGAGCGCTTCTTGAACCCGGAGCGGGTCTCCATGCCCGATTTCGATGTCGACTTCTGTATGGATCGCCGCGATGAGGTGATCGATCACACCGCCGAGCTGTATGGGCGCGACGCCGTGTCGCAGATCATCACCTTCGGTACCATGGCGGCCAAGGCGGTGGTACGGGACGTGGGCCGAGTTTTGGGCCACCCCTTTGGCTTTGTGAACCGCCTGACTCAGCTGATCCCCGGCGAGCCGGGCATGACCCTGGCCAAGGCGTTCGATGTCGAGCCTCAGTTACAGGAAACCTACGACAGAGATGAGGAGGTGAAAGCCCTTATCGATATCTGCCGTAAGCTGGAAGGTACCACCCGAAACGCCGGTAAACACGCCGGTGGCGTGGTGATCGCGCCGACCAAGATCACCGATTTCGCCCCGCTGTACTGCGACGATGAAGGCAAGAACCCGGTGACCCAGTTCGATAAGAACGACGTGGAAACCGCCGGTCTGGTGAAGTTTGATTTTCTGGGTCTGCGGACCCTGACCATCATCCAGTGGGCGCTGGATATGCTCAATCCTGCACTGCTGAAGGCCGGTAAGGAGCCGGTGCGGATCGAGAGCATCGATCTGGTGGACAAGAAGTGTTTCGATCTGCTGCAGCGCTCGGAAACCACCGCCGTCTTCCAGCTCGAATCCCGCGGCATGAAGGAGCTGATCAGCCGACTGAAGCCGGATTGCTTCGAAGACATGATCGCTCTGGTGGCCCTGTTCCGTCCGGGACCGCTGCAGTCGGGCATGGTGGATAACTTTATCGACCGTAAGCACGGCCGCGAAGAGGTGTCTTACCCGGATTCGACCTGGCAGCATGAGTCGCTCAAGGAGATCCTCGAGCCCACCTACGGCATTATTCTCTATCAGGAGCAGGTGATGCAGATCGCCCAGGTCCTGTCCGGCTACACCCTGGGTGGCGCCGATATGTTGCGCCGGGCCATGGGTAAGAAAAAGCCTGAGGAGATGGAAAAGCAGCGTGCCACGTTTGAGGAAGGTGCCAAAAACAATGGCATCGACGGCGAACTGGCGATGAAAATCTTCGATCTGGTAGAAAAGTTCGCAGGTTACGGCTTTAACAAATCCCACTCCGCCGCCTATGCTCTGGTGTCTTACCAGACGCTGTGGATGAAGACGCATTATCCGGCCTACTTTATGGCGGCGGTGATGTCGGCAGATATGGACAACACCGAGAAGGTGGTGACCTTGGTGGACGAGTGCGATCGTATGGGATTGCCGGTGCTGCCGCCGGATGTGAACCAGGGTCTGTACAAGTTCAATGTCAATGAGGCAGAGGAGATCGTCTATGGTATTGGCGCCATTAAGGGCGTGGGGGAAGGCCCGGTCGAGGAGATCCTCGCTGCGCGCGAGCAGGGCGGCAACTTCACCGATCTGTTCGATTTCTGCAACCGCATCGATCTGAAAAAGGTCAATCGCCGCACCATCGAGAAGTTGGTGCTGGCCGGGACGCTGGACAACTTAGGTCCGCGCCTGCCGGATGGGGCACCGCACCGGGCGACGCTGATGGCGACGCTGCCCGAGGCGATCAAGGCGGCGGCGCAAAATGCCCGCAACAGCGCGCAGGGCATAGACGATATGTTTGGCTCGCTGACGCCGGATGCGGAGCAGGCGCACCACGCTTTTGCTCAGGCGGTGCCGTGGTCGGATAAGGAGTGGCTGGACGGGGAGAAGGAGACGCTGGGACTCTACCTGACCGGTCACCCGATCAATCAATATCTCAAAGAGCTCAAGAAATTCACCACAGGTCGCCTTAAGGATGTAAGCCCGACCGGCCGCGGTAAGACCATCCGGGCGGCGGGATTGGTGATCGCCTCTCGTATCATGATCACTAAGCGCGGCAGCAAGATGGGGATCTTTACCATCGATGATAAGTCTGGTCGCCTTGAAGTCATGTTATTCTCGGAAGGCGTTGAGAAGTACCAGGATCTGCTCGGAACGGACCGAATTTTGGTGGTTGAGGGAGAGGTCAGCTTTGATCAGTTCAGCGGGGGCAATAAGATGTCCGCCAGAGAAGTGCTGGACATTGGTCAGGCCCGTGAGCGTTATGCCCGCGCGCTGGTACTACAGATGGATCAACAGCAGGCCGGAGCCGAGACCCTGGCCCAGCTAAAGACATTAATCAGTGAGCATGGTAACGGCGGCTGCCCGGTACAGATCCAGTACCAGCGCCCGGATGCTCACGGTGTATTTGAATTAGGGGACCGCTACCGGGTGATGCCCGGTGATGAGCTGCTGCTGGCGCTGGAGAAGCTGCTGGGGCAGGCGCGCGTCAACTTAACCTTTTAACCGCCGGGGTGTCCCGTGCCCCAAGAAGCGAGTAGGAATATGAGTCTGGATTTTTTGGAGTTTGAGCAGCCCATCGCGGAGCTGCAGGCGAAGATAGAAGAGCTGCGTAAGGTGTCGCAAAACGGCGATCTGGATGTCGATCTGGCACAGGAGATCGAACAGCTTGAGCAAAAACGCAGCGCCATGACCAGCAAGGTGTTTGCCGATCTGGAGCCGTGGCAGGTGTCGCAAATGGCGCGGCATCCCCAGCGCCCCTATACCCTGGATTACATCGATCTATTGTTCACGGAATTCGATGAGTTTGCCGGCGATCGGGCTTACGCCAACGACGAAGCGATCGTTGGCGGGACCGCCCGCTTCAATGGCCAGCCGGTGATGGTGCTCGGCCAGCAGAAGGGGCGAGATACCAAAGAGAAGATCCGCCGCAACTTTGGCATGCCGCGACCAGAAGGGTACCGTAAGGCGTTGCGCCTGATGGAGATGGCTGAGCGCTTTAAGCTGCCGATCATGACCTTCATCGATACCCCGGGCGCCTATCCGGGCGTGGGCGCGGAGGAGCGTGGCCAGTCAGAAGCGATCGCCAAGAACTTGTTGGTGATGTCAGGCCTGAAGGTGCCGACCATCTGTACCGTGATCGGCGAAGGGGGCTCAGGTGGCGCTCTGGCCATCGGTGTGGGCGATCGGGTCAACATGCTGCAATACTCCACCTATTCGGTGATCTCGCCGGAAGGGTGTGCCTCGATCTTGTGGAAGGACTCGGCCCAGGCGCCCAAAGCGGCGGAAGCGATGGGGATCACCGCCTCGCGCTTGCATGAGCTGGGATTGGTGGACCATGTGGTTGCTGAGCCGATGGGCGGCGCCCATCGCGATCCGATGGCGATGGCGGCGAACCTGAAGATCCGGCTTGAGGATGATCTGTTGGCGCTGCAGGAGCTGTCCATTGATACGCTGCTGGAGCAGCGTTATGAGCGGCTGATGGGGTATGGCTATTGCCGCTAACCGAGTCATGTGCGCAGCCTGAGTCCCCACTTTGTGCTGCGCTCTCCTCTGCGCTGTCACAGGCGCTGGCTGAGGCGGCCCCCACCGCCATCTGGCTAGCGTTTAGTGGCGGTGTCGATTCCCAGCTGTTGGCGACACTGCTTGCCGGCTGGCAGCGGGATCACCCTCAGATCCCCTGTTATTTGCTGCATGTTCACCACGGCTTATCCGACGACGCCGAGCAGTGGGTGCAACACTGTCAGGCCAGTGCCGAGCAACTTGGCTTGCCCTTGACGGTGCACCGCGTTGAGTTGCAGCTTGGCCCGCGGATCAGTGTGGAAGCGGCAGCGCGCCACGCCAGATACCAGGCCTTCCTTTCCCATATCGACCCGCAGCATGTTCTGCTGACCGGGCATCACTTAGATGATCAGGCGGAAACCCTGCTGTTGGCGTTGAAACGGGGCAGTGGCCCTAAAGGGCTGTCGGCCATGGCGCCAAGCCAGCCTTTTGGCGCCGGACGATTGATGCGGCCCTGGCTAGGCTTGCCACGCCGGGCGATCGAGCAAGCTGCGGCGGCGATGGCGCTGAGTCATATTGAGGATCACAGCAACGCGGATCTTCGCTTTGACCGCAACTTTTTGCGTCATCGGATCCTGCCGCAGCTGGAGGCGCGATGGCCGGGCGTGAAGACCAGCTTGGCCCGCAGTGCGGTATTGTGTGCCGAGCAGCAATCCCTGTGCGACGAGTTGGCCGCGACGGATCTGGCGCGCTGCCAACTGCCGGCGGATGGGCTCAGCCTGGCTCGCTCTGCCGAGCTTAGCGTACTGCGGCGCAACAACCTGGTGCGCTACTGGTTGGCGCAGCAAGGTGCCTTGATGCCGAGCCGACTGCAATTGGCGCAGATCGAGCGGATCTGGCAGGCGCGGGCCGACAGTCAGCCTCAGGTGGACTGGGCGGGGTGGTCGGTTCGACGCTACCTCGACGGCCTCTATCTGCTCAGCGCTGAGCCGGCCTTGCCGTGTGAAGATGAACCCTGGCAGACCCAGTGCCTTGCCAACGGCGAGTGCTGGCGTTTGCAGTCGGCGTCCGCGGGGCCGCGGTTACAACCACCGGCCGAGCAGCAGCGACTGACGGTACGTTATGGCTTGCCGGGTACCACCCGTTTGCGGCCCGCTGGCCGCAGTGGCTCTCGACCGTTGAAGAAGCTGTGGCAGGAGTATCGGGTACCGCCTTGGCTGCGATCGCAGGTGGCGATGCTCTGTTACGATGATAAGGTGGTAGCGGCCCTCGGTTATTGGCTTGAGCAGGATGCGCTGTGCCAAGAGGGACCGGGGGTGATCCCACAACGGCAAGACGAAATGAGCTAGGAAAACCGTCACAAGGAGTCTCGGATGCAGGATAGCTGGTTGGGCGTCGGTCTGTTGCTGGCCACCATGGCGATCATCGCCATCGGTTTGGTGCGCCGCTTGGGGCTGCCGGTGATCCTGGCTTGGCTGGGCTTGGGCCTGTTGGCTGGGCCGCAGGGGCTGGCGTGGCTGACTCAGGCGCAGATCCACTTGGTGGCTGAGCTTGGCATTGTCTTTTTGATGTTTTCGCTCGGGCTGGAGTTTTCCTTGCCCCGCCTGTGGGCGATGCGCAGCCGGGTGTTTGGGCTGGGATCGGCCCAGGTATTGATCACCGGGATCCTTGCTGGCTTGGTGGCGATCGCCTTGGGCAGCGAGTTGCGTGCCGCCATCGTGATCGGCGCGGCGATCGCGCTGTCTTCCACCGCCATTGTTCTCAAGCAGCTCGATGAGCTGGGCTGGCTCAATCGGCGCCACGGCGAGCTGTCGGTCAGTGTGCTGCTGTTTCAGGATCTCGCCGTCATTCCATTGTTGATCGCCATCCCCATGTTGGGCTCAGACAGCGTCGGCAGCGAATTGCTGCTGGAGCTGGGCCTGGCGCTGCTCAAAGCCGGTGCGGTGTTTACCGGGCTGTTGTGGGCGGGGGGATTCTTGTTGCCGCGGATCTTCGATGAGGTGGCGCGCTCGCGCTCTGATGAACTGTTCGTGCTGACCACGCTGGTGGTGGCCTTGTCGACCGGCTTTATTACGCAATGGTTGGGGCTGTCGATGGCGCTGGGGGCTTTTCTGGCGGGCATGCTATTGGGCGAAAGTCAGTACCGGCAACAACTGGAAGCCGATATCCGTCCCTTCCGGGATCTGCTGATGGGGGTGTTTTTCGTTTCGGTCGGCATGCTGCTGGATCTGTCGTTGGTGGCCGAGCACTGGCTGATGTTGCTGATCCTACTGCCGACGGTGATGCTGTTTAAGGCGCTGGTGATCACCCTGTTGGCCCGACTTGGCGGTGAGAAGATCAAGGACGCCATGGCCACCGGCTTCTGTTTAGCCCAGATCGGTGAGTTCAGCTTTATCCTTATCGGTTTGGCCCTGACCTGGCAGGTGCTGGAGCCGACGTTGGCCAACCTGCTGGTGGTCACTGGGGTGTTGTCGATGAGCCTGGCCCCGGCGCTGATCAATCGTTGCATTGATCTGGCGAAGGCGCTGCTGGGTGGCGGCGAGAGGTTGACGGCCGAGGCGGCGCCCCAAGAGCACAAGGGGATATCGGATCATGTGCTCTTGCTCGGTTATGGCCGGGTCGGTCAGACCTTAGCCCGGTTTTTACGGCGCGAGGGGATCGGCTATCTGGCGGTGGATCTGGATCCGGTGCGGGTGCGGGAGGCCAGGCTGGGGGGCGAGCCGGTGCTGTTTGGCGATGGCCGCCGCGGCGAGATCCTGAAAGACGCCGGGATCCTACAGGCCAAGATGGCGGTGATCACCTTTGACAACCGACGCACCATCTTCAATCAGCTCGATTGCATTCGCACGTTGGCGCCGCAATTGCCGATCTTGGTGCGGACGCGGGATGACGCCACACTGGAGGCGTTGCGCGATGCTGGAGCCGATCAGGTCATACCGGAATCGCTGGAGGGCAGTTTGATGTTAGTGTCGCAAGTGCTTTATCGATTGGATGTGCCGCTGCCGATCATCTTAAAGCGGCTGGAGCGGGAGCGCCGGCGTCATTACCGAACCTTGCATGGCTTCTTTACCGGTGAGGAGCTCAACCCCGAACAGTTGCATGCGGTGACCCTGTCGACCGATGCCTGGTCGGTGGGGCGACGCTTGAATGAGGTGTTGCTCGAGCGCTGGCAGATCAGCATCGAAGCGGTGATCCGCGCCGAGCAACGGCAAGCCTTGACGCCGGAATTGACCCTGCTCAGCGGGGATACGCTGTTGTTGCAAGGTCCCCCAAACAAAATGGAGCGGGCCGAACGTCGCTTGCTGGACGGCTACTGAGCCGTCCGCACTGAGGCGGATGAGCTGAAAGGAGTGCGATTGGCGGGGTTCTTGCCCCCAAGTCGGCTCGCACCGGCTTGGGGGCCGTCAGCTTGGGTTATTTCAGCTCGATGCCATCCTTGAGGATGGTGATGTGGCCCTGCTTGTACAGGCTACCAATGGTGCGCTTGAACACGCCCTTGGAGACGCCAAACACGCGTTTGATGGTGTCAGCATCGGTCTTGTCGTACAGCGGCGCAAAACGGTTCGGCTGCTTCTCCAGGTAGCTGAGGATCTGCTGGCCCAGTCGATCCACCTGCTTTTCCACCGTCGGGGCAATGCTCACGTCCAAACGGCCGCCTTCGCGTACCTTGGTGATGTAGCCAGGCATGCGCTGGCCGATCTTCAGATCTCGAAATACCGTGTCGTAGTAGATCACGCCCCAGTGGGCGTTGTTGACGATGGCCTTGTAACCCAAGTCGGATTTACCGGCGATCACCACGCTGACTTTTTCTTTCTCGGCGTACTCGGCCGGGGTGACGTCGAGGAAGCGGTCGATCTTGGCGCTGGCGGCGATGCGGTCGGTGTGCTCGTCAACGTACAGGTGCACCATGGTGTACTGACCGACTTCCACCGGGCGCTTTTGCTGGTTGTGCGGCAGCAGCAGATCTTTATCCAGACCCCAGTCGAGGAAGGCGCCGACGCGGGTGTTTTCGATGCACTTCATGCTAACAAACTCGCCCACCTGTGCCTTTGGCTTGCGGGTGGTGGCGATGAACTGATCTTCCGAGTCCAGATAGATGAACACTTCCAGCGCGTCGCCGGGCTTGGCGTCTTTTGGGGCCACTTTCTTTGGCAGCAGGATCTCACCCAGATCATCGCCGTCCAGATAGAGGCCGAAGCTCACCAGTTTGGTGACGGTAAGGGTGTTGGTTTGTCCGATCTTGACCATGATGTCCCCGAGTCGCAGTACATGAAGTGATTTTAAGGGCGCAGAGTATACCCGTTCCCCTGTTCGCTGTCTTTTAAGATAGTTGGCTTGCTATGTCTCTGATACCGTCAGCCTTAAATGGCGGCGATCTCGTCTTGGCTCAGTGGACGAGATCCCCCCTCGGCGAGATCCCCCAGTTGCAGCGGACCCATGCTCTCCCGATGCAGAGCAACAACCGGATTGCGGAAGCGACCGAACATCCGTTTGATCTGGTGGTAGCGTCCCTCATAGATGGTCAGACGGGCAACACAGGGCTCGAGTTGCTCGAGCTGAGCCGGACTGGTGGTGATCCCCTCATAGGGGAAGTGGATCCCCTCGGCGAAGACGCGGGCGGTGTCCGGGTGGATCGGCTCTGCCAGCGTCACTCGGTAGGTCTTAGGTTTCTTTAACTCAGGCGCGGTCAGGCGCCGGGACCAGAGCCCGTCATTGGTGAGGATCAACAGCCCGGTACTGGCCCGATCCAGCCGCCCGCCAATATGGAGTTGCGCCGCCAGCGTTGGTGGCAGCAGCTCCATGACGGTTGGGTGCTGTGGATCCGACGTGGCGCTGAGGTATCCTGCCGGTTTATTGAGCATCAGGTAGTGCGCCACTTGGCCCGACTGGATGAGCTCACCGCCCGCTTCGATGCGGCAATAGGGGCTAATAGCGCGGGTACCGTCGCGGCACGGTTGGCCATTGAGCTGAACCTCGCCGCGGGCCAGCAGCAACTGAACATGGCGTCGATTCCACTGAGGATGCTGGCAAAGTCGTCGATCGAGTCGCATGAGGGTCTGTATCCGCTGGTGAATGGGTGTGAGTTGAAGTTCGCATTTATGAGGTTCACCGGCCATTTTACCCGATCACAAGGGTCGAATGCCTTGGGGCGCTGCCCAAAACTGGGATAAAATGACGCCCGCTTCACACTGACTCCCTGGCGAGAGTGTAGTATCGTCCCGGATCCGAACGGCGCACTGCTGTGCCGCTCGCTGCCATACAACAAGGCTGTTATGACTCTGCGCGTTGCGATCAATGGATTTGGCCGGATAGGCCGCTCTGCCCTGAGGGCCCTGTATGAACGGGGACTGCAGGAGCGGATAACTGTGGTGGCCATCAATGAATTGGCCACCCCGGCGGCGATCGCCCATCTGACCCAATTTGATACCACCCACGGTCGGTTCGGTCAGCCCGTGTCGGTCAGCGAGGGCTGCCTGCATATTGGCTCGGATCGGATCGCGTTGCTGCATCAGCCGGAGCCCGCGCAGCTGCCCTGGCAGGCGTTGGGGGTGGATCTGGTGTTGGAGTGTACCGGTGTGCTTAAAACGGCGGCGCAGTGTGAGGCACACTTGCACGCGGGCGCGGGTAAGGTGTTGATCGCGCATCCGGCGGACAGTGCGGTGGAGGCGACGGTGGTGTATGGCATTAATCACCAGCGGCTGACTGGGAGGGAGCGGATCGTCTCCAATGCCTCCTGTACCACCAACTGCTCGGTGCCGGTACTGAGCTTGCTGCATGAGGCCTTTGGCATCGAGCGGGGGGCGATCACCACCATCCATTCGGCGATGCACGATCAGCAGGTGATCGATGCCTATCATGAGGATCTGCGCAGGACTCGGGCGGCCAGTCAGTCGATCATCCCGGTGGACACCAAATTGGCGCGGGGGATCGAGCGGATCCTGCCCGCGCTGCACAATAAATTAGAAGCCATTGCGGTGCGGGTGCCGACCACCAACGTGACCGCGATGGACTTGTCCTTGACCCTGAAACGGCGGGTCGATATCGCCAGTGTTAACCAGCTGCTGCAGCGCGCTGCGGCGCACGGGCCATTAAAAGGCTTGCTGGATTACACCGAGGCCCCTTTGGTCTCCAGTGATTTTAATCACGATCCCCACTCCTGCGTGGTGGATGGGACCCAGACCCGGGTGTCCGATGGGCACCTGGTCAAGCTACTGCTGTGGTGTGATAACGAGTGGGGATTTGCTAACCGCATGCTCGACACCGCATTGGCGATGACAAAACAATAAAAGAATTCGATTCACTTACAAACTTGAGGAAACATCCATGAACATTTTGAAGATGACCGAGCTGGATCTGGCCGGTAAACGCGTTCTGATCCGTCAGGATCTGAACGTGCCGGTAAAAGACGGTGTGGTTACCTCCGATGCGCGTCTGCGCGCGTCCATGCCAACCATTGAGCACGCCCTGAAAGCCGGCGCCAAGGTGATGATCATGTCGCATCTGGGTCGTCCGACCGAAGGTGAGTACGCCGAAGAGTTTTCGCTGGCGCCAGTAGCCAACTACCTGAACGACAAGCTGGATGCAGCGGTACGTCTGGAAAAAGATTACCTCAACGGCGTTGAGCTGGCTGACGGTGAAGTGGTGGTGTTTGAGAACGTACGCTTCAATGAAGGTGAGAAGAAAGACGACGAGGCGCTGTCCAAGGCTTACGCGGCCCTGTGTGACATCTTCGTGATGGACGCGTTTGGTACCGCGCACCGCGCCCAAGCATCCACCCATGGTGTGGGTAAGTTTGCGCCGCAAGCCGCGGCAGGTCCTCTGCTCGCCGGTGAGCTGGACGCGCTGGGCAAAGCGCTGGACAACCCAGCTCGCCCGATGGTTGCCATCGTTGGCGGCTCCAAGGTATCGACCAAGCTGACCGTGCTGGAGTCTCTGTCCACTAAGGTCGATCAGCTGGTCGTGGGTGGCGGGATCGCCAACACCTTTATTGCGGCTGCCGGCCACCCGGTTGGCAAGTCTCTGTACGAAGCCGATCTGATCGCACAGGCCAACAAGCTGACGGCGGATGCCAAGGCCAATGGTGGCGATATCCCAGTACCAACCGACGTGGTGTGTGGTAAGGCCTTCTCCGAAAGCGCCGAAGCGACCCTGAAAGCGGTTGCCGACACCGCCGAAGACGACATGATCTTCGACATTGGTCCGGACAGTGCCGAGGCTCTGGCTGAGATCCTGAAAAATGCAGGGACTATCGTCTGGAACGGCCCGGTTGGCGTGTTTGAGTTTGATCAGTTTGGTGAAGGCACCAAGCGCATCGCTCAGGCGATTGCTGAGTCTGATGCCTTCTCCATTGCTGGCGGTGGTGATACCCTAGCGGCAGTGGATAAATATGATATTGCTGACAAAGTTTCCTATATCTCAACTGGCGGTGGCGCCTTCCTAGAGTTCCTGGAGGGCAAAACCCTGCCCGCGGTTGCCATGTTGCAAGCGCGCGCAGCGGAGTAACGTACTACTCAAGGCCGGCTTTTTAGCCGGCCTTTTTGTTCTCTATCCTACTCGGTAGGGCGTTTATCTTACACGGAGTTAGACACTTATGGCTTTGATCTCTTTGCGCCAATTGCTCGACCATGCGGCTGAACATAACTACGGTGTACCTGCGTTCAACGTGAATAATCTGGAGCAGATGCGTGCCATCATGCAGGCTGCGGAAAAGACCGACTCACCGGTGATCGTTCAGGCTTCGGCCGGGGCGCGTAAGTATGCCCGGCCTCAGTTTTTACGCTATCTGATGACCGCCGCGCTGGAGCAGTATCCGGATGTGCCCGTGTGTATCCATCAGGATCACGGCACCTCGCCGGACGTGTGCCAGCGTTCGATCCAGATGGGCTTTAGCTCGGTGATGATGGATGGCTCTTTGCGTGAAGATGGTAAAACCCCGGCCGATTACGGCTACAACGTGCAGGTGACCCAGCGCACTGTGGCGTTTGCTCACGCGTGCGGGGTGTCGGTAGAGGGCGAGATCGGTTGCTTGGGCAGCCTGGAAACCGGGATGGCCGGTGAAGAGGATGGCGTCGGCGCCGAAGGGGTGCTCAGTGAAGATCAGCTGCTGACCGATCCGGAAGAGGCGGCGCGCTTTGTCTCGGCGACCAAGGTGGATGCACTGGCGATCGCCATCGGCACCAGCCACGGGGCTTACAAGTTTTCCAAGAAGCCGACCGGCGATGTGCTGCGGATCGATCGCATCAAAGAGATCCACGCGCGGATCCCCGATACCCATCTGGTGATGCATGGCTCCTCGTCGGTGCCGCAGGAGTGGTTGCAGGTGATCAACCAATACGGCGGTGCGATCCCGGAGACTTATGGCGTTCCGGTCGAGGAGATCGTGGAAGGGATCAAGTTTGGTGTGCGTAAGGTCAATATCGATACCGATCTGCGTTTGGCCTCCACTGGGGCGGTGCGTAAGTTCCTGGCGGAGAATCCGGCGGAGTTTGATCCACGTAAGTTCCTTAAGCAGTCGATGGAAGCGATGGCGCAGATCTGTGAGCTGCGTAATGAGGCCTTCGGCTGTGCTGGTCAGGGCTCCAAGCTCAAGCCTCTGTCACTGCAGGCCATGTATAAGCGCTATCAGACCGGTGAGCTGGATCCGAAAGTAAACCTATAACCGGCTGAGAGTTTGAAAAAAAACGTCCATTCGTGGGCGTTTTTTTATGCCTGGTGGATGGGTCTTTGTTACCATGTTGTTGCGTCTGGTTGAGGCGGGACAGTGGAGCCCCTTCGTTTGACCGAGATAGGGCGCATGCAGCACTAGCGTAATGATGGATTGCAGGGAGTAAGCATGAATAAAGTACAGCTGGCCACCGCAGTGGCGTTTACCTGGGCGTCGGTTACAGCTCAAGCGGCGCTCGAGGGCGCGGCGGAGCTGGGCGCGACCATAGTGACGGGGAATACCGAGACCACGTCGATTAAGGCTAAGATCGACAGCACTCATGAGGTTGGCGAATTTACCAATCAATATCTGCTGGAAGCCTTGTATGCCGAGGATACCGACACCCGCTCGGCCGAGCGCTATTATGCGTTAGCGCAAACCAATTATCCCAAGGCAGGACGTCACTATTTCTTCGGGATGGGCAGTGGTGAGATCGATAAATTTTCCGGCTACGATTACGTTTTGACGGTTGCCGCCGGTTACGGCTACCGCTTCATTCAGCAAACCGACATGACCCTGGTGGGTGAGATCGGTCCCGGTTACAGCTATAAGAAGGTCGATCAGGATGAAAATCCGGGAGCCGATAACGAATCGGATGTGATCGCCCGTGCCAAGATCGAGTATTGGTGGCAATTTTCACCCAATGCCGAGTTTAAGCAGTTATTCACCTCCGATATCGCGTTTGGCGGGGCGACCATCAGTCGCAGCGAGACCTCGGTCAGTGCCAGTCTGGTGGGGAATTTGGCGATGAAGCTGGGCTATAACGTCAAGCACAACTCCGATCCGGTTGACGGCAAGCAGAGCACGGATACTGAGCTGGCGGCGACCCTGCTGTACAAGTTCTGAGTCTTGCCTTGATGTGATTGGTTTGAGAGAAGCGCGCCGAACGGCGCGCTTTTTGCGATGGGTGTGCCAGGCATGGCACGCAGTGCCTTGATAAGAGGCGGTCACAGTGGGTGAGAAGGCCCATATCTTCAAAGCCCAATACTTACACGGAAGCTGTGGACGTAAATGCGGCAGGCATAAGTGTGAAGGTCGCGTGTCTTACCCTGGGAACTCTGCT